>CAIRDU010000320.1 GCA_903877395.1 uncultured Planctomycetaceae bacterium | reverse complement strand
GTTGGATATCAGCCAACATGAGTTCCAGTTCAATCGTTTCCATATCTGCAACGGGATCAACTTTGCCTGCGACGTGGATCACGTCGGGATCTTCAAAGCATCGTACGACTTGCAGGATCGCGTCGACCTCGCGGATGTGTGTTAAGAACTTGTTACCGAGCCCCTGGCCTTCGCTGGCTCCCTTCACAATGCCCGCGATATCAACCAGTCGGAGTGCTGCAGGCACGATCTTTTTGGGCACGATGTAGTGGGTAATTCGGGCCAGTCGTCCGTCGGGCACGCTCACAACACCCTCGTTTGGCTCGATCGTACAAAAAGGATAATTCGCGCTCTGTGCCGCCTTGGACATCGTCAGCGCGTTGAAAAGGGTGCTCTTTCCGACGTTGGGTAATCCGACGATGCCAGCTTCCATGGGTGCCGTAAGCCTTCTGCGATTGAAAAGTTTCTAGACGCCGCGACCGGCGACGGCGACAATCATGCCCGATACGATTGAATCGTTCTAGAGAGCATTGTTTGCAGCATGGCACAGGCACAAACTTCGAAAATCCTGACTCCCATAGACTCGCCCACAACAAGTGTCGTTGGGGCAGGTTTTTTTGCCGGCCGAGCCGATACGGTGGCCCGCGAATTGCTCGGCAAGTGGCTCGTGGTTTGCTCTGCGGACGGCCAACCCATGCGGCATCTGATCGTGGAAACCGAAGCCTATATGGGTGCGCACGATCTGGCCTGTCACGGGCGCACCGGCCAGACGCAGCGAAACGCAACGATGTTTGGTCCGGCTGGCCGCTGGTATGTCTATCTCTGTTATGGCATGCACTGGATGCTCAATATTGTGACCGGTGAGCAGGGCACCCCGGCGGCGGTGCTGCTACGTGGACTGGGAGACTGCAGTGGGCCCGGGCGTCTGACGAAGGCTCTGGGCATCGACCGGTCCTTTGACGGACAGCCAGCCAGTCGCCACAGCGGCCTCTGGTTTGAGCAGGGCGGTACCCCGATTCCCCGTCGGCTTATCCATCGCTCGCCGCGAATTGGCGTCGGGTATGCCGGCGAATGGGCCCAGAAGCCACTGCGGTTTTTCGTCGATGCTAAGCGACTGGCTATGATACGGTCTGAACTGCCTGCGGCACTTGGTCCAGAACTTGGTGTCTCGCACAAAAGTGTTAAAAGAAAAGCCGACAGTTGAAGGAGAACATCAAAATGATTCTACGTGTGATGTGTTGGTGCCTTGCAGGAGCGATCACGATGTCGAACGGATATGCCGCACAGGACTCAAACAAGCAGTTGTCAAAGGCTACATTTGCCGGTGGCTGCTTCTGGTGCACGGAGGCTGTCTATACGCAACTCAAGGGTGTGCACTCGATCACCAGCGGCTACATCGGCGGTACGGTAGCGAAACCAACGTACGAGCAGGTGTGCTCGGGGCTTACTGGCCACGCTGAAGCGATCCAGATCGAATATGATCCGCAGGAGGTGCCGTACGAAAAGCTCCTCGAAGTATTTTTCAGCACACACGATCCAACCACGCTCAACCGGCAGGGTGCCGATCACGGCACGCAGTATCGATCGGGAGTTTTCTTTCACGACAAACAGCAGCAGGAAACGGCCAAGGCGGTGATTGCAAAGATCGATGAATCGGGCGCGTTTGCGGCACCGATTGTGACGGAAGTCACGGCCGCAACCGTTTTCTATCCGGCCGAGAAATACCATCAGGACTACTTTGCCAACAATCCACGTCAGCCCTACTGCCAAGCCGTTGTGTCGCCAAAGGTGGACAAGGTACGTGCAGCATTCAAGGATTTGCTGAAATAAGCCCACGCTTCCCTTGGGGCAGGACTTTGCTTTTATGCGTCGCTATATCTCACAACCAGTTCGCCGGCTTCAACGGGCGTGCCTGGCGACACCAGTACCTCGCTGATCTTGCCGTCGCGTTCGGCGTAGACGGTCGTTTCCATTTTCATCGCCTCAAGGCTCAAAAGCTTTTGACCTCGCGAGACGGTGTCGCCGGGTCGCACGGCCACCGTAACGATCAGCCCCGGCATCGGCGAGCCTACCTCTCGGACATCTCCAGCCACGGCCTTGGGCCGACGCTGCACCTGTGCCTCAAGGCTCTTGTCGGCAATCGATACGCTCCGAGGCTGGCCATTCAGTTCGAAGAATACCGTTCGCGTGCCATCGGCGTGTGGTTCGCCTACAGTTAAGAGCCGAATCACGAGTGTTTTTCCAGGCTCAATGTCGACGGCCAGTTCCTCGCCCGGCTTTGGCCCCTCCAGAAATGCCGGCGTGGACAGCACGCTCACATCGCCGTGCTTCGTGCGGTGGGCCGCAAAGTCTTGGAAAACACGAGGGTAGAGAAGCCACGAGAGCACCTCCTGTGGCGAGGCGGCGTGTCCGAGGATCTCGGCCACTTTTTTCTCCGCCGCTACAAAATCAGCCGGAGGCATCGACTCGCCGGGACGGCCTGTCACGAGGTCTCCCTGTCGCACGATGCGGGCCACCACAGGCTGCGGAAACCCGCCTGGCGGCTGCCCCATCCGTCCCGAAAGCAGATCCACAACCGACTCAGGAAACGACATGTCACGAGAGTCCAAAAGCAATTCCGATGCCTGCATGCCGTTGGTGACAAGCAGGAGTGCTAAATCACCGACTGCCTTGCTGGTGGGGGTGACCTTCACGATATCGCCCAGCAGCGAGTTGACATCGGCATACGCGCGACAGACCTCTTCCCAGCGGTCGGCAAGGCCAAGCGATCTCGCCTGTTCCAAGAGGTTTGTAAATTGGCCGCCAGGCATTTCGTGCAAGTACAGATCGGCGTCAGGTGCCTTCATGCCACATTCAAACGCCGTGTAATGATCTCGCACCGCCGCCCAATAGTGAGCCAAGTGCCGCAGCGGCTCTGGATTCAGCCCTGTATCAAGAGGCGTGTTGCGGGTTGCTTCGACAATGGCGTTCAGGTTGGGCTGGCTGGTGAGGCCCGATAGTGGCGCACAGGCTGCATCGACAACGCTAGCCCCAGCCTGTGCTGCCTCTAGGGCGCTTGCCAATGACGCGCCCGATGTGTCGTGCGTGTGAAAGTGGATCGGAATATTCACCGATTCACGCAAGGCTTTGAGCAGCTTTGCGGCGGCAAATGGCTTGCAAAGTCCGGCCATATCCTTCACGGCCAGCATGTGGGCGCCGAGTTTCTCCAGTTGCTTTGCCAGATCCACATAGTAGGCGAGCGAATATTTTTGGCGACTCGGGTCCAGCACGTCGCCGGTGTAGCAGATAGATGCCTCGCAGATGGTGCCGCTGTCCAGCACTGCATCGATTGCGACTTTCATGTTCGGCACCCAGTTCAGTGGGTCGAACACCCGGAAGACATCGATGCCGCTCTGGGCAGACTGTTTCACGAAGGCCTGAACCACGTTGTCCGGGTAGTTGGTGTAGCCGACGGCGTTACTGGCCCGCAGGAGCATTTGAAAGAGGATGTTTGGAATCCGCTCTCGCAACTGACACAGGCGATCCCATGGGCATTCCTTCAAAAATCGCATCGAGGTGTCGAACGTGGCTCCCCCCCACATCTCAAGCGAAAAAAGCCCCGGCGCGAGTCTGGCGTAGGCATCGGCAATAGCCAGCATATCGAAGCTGCGCATACGGGTTGCCAAGAGCGACTGATGCGCATCTCGCATCGTTGTGTCGGTGAGGAACAGTCGCTTTTGTTGCCGCAGCCACTGCGAGAATTTCTGGGGTCCAAGTTCGAGAAGCTTTGTGCGAGTGCCCGGCGGCGGGGCAGCAACGGAGTCAAACGTCGGAAGTGGGGCGGCAGATCGCCGAGCGGCCGGCGGTCGGCCTTTTGCAAGAGGATTTCCATTGACGATCACATCGGCCAGATACTCGAGTAAGCGGGTGGCCCGATCTCGCCGCACGGGAAAGTCAAAGAGGGAAGGAGTTTCGTCGATAAATCGGGTGGTGCACTTGCCGGCCAGAAACTCTGGATGGGTTACAAGGTTAATCAGAAATGGAATGTTCGTCTTGACGCCGCGCACGCGGAATTCTTGCAGGCAGCGCTCGATGTGGCCAGCAGCTTCGTCCAAATTCAGACCGCGAGCCGTCACTTTCACAAGCAACGAATCGAAGTAAGGGGTTACCACGGCGCCAGAAAACGCTGTGCCAGCGTCGAGCCGGATTCCCATGCCGCTGGCAGAGCGGTAGGCCGTGATCCGGCCGTAGTCGGGCAGAAAACGATTTTCGGGATCCTCGGTTGTCACGCGGCACTGCAGGGCCGTGCCCATCGACTGGATCGCCGACTGGTCGCCAAGGCCGATCTCCGGGTCGGAAAGCTTGTAACCCTCGGCCACTCGTAGCTGCCGCCGCACAATGTCGACGCCCGTGATTTCCTCGGTGACAGTGTGCTCGACCTGAATGCGTGGATTGACTTCGATAAAATAAAAACGGTTGGTGTCGGCATCGACGAGAAACTCGACTGTGCCAGCATTTTCGTACCGAGCCGTGCGGCCAATAGCGATTGCCGCATCGCAGATCGCCTGACGCATGGTTGGGGCGAGATTCGGCGCTGGGGCAACCTCTACCACCTTCTGGTGGCGGCGTTGAACGGAGCAGTCGCGTTCAAACAAGTGCACCAGATTGCCGTGCATATCACCGAGCAGCTGCACCTCAATGTGCCTCGCTCGCTGAATAAATTTCTCTACGAATACAGCAGCGCTGCCAAAAGCAGTTTTGCTTTCGCGCTGTGCGCTTTCGAGCGCAATAGCTAATTCGTCTTCCCCGTGGACGACTCGCATACCACGTCCGCCGCCGCCGTGGGCGGCCTTAAGGATGACAGGCCACCCCAGATCCTTGGCGATCTTGAGGCTGTCTTGCACGCTGGTGACTGGCCTAGAACTGCCGGCCAGAATTGGCACGCCTGCCTGCTTCGCCAGTTCGCGAGCGGCTGTTTTGTCGCCGAGCGTTTTGAGGAGTTCAACCCGCGGCCCCACGAATGTGATCCCGGCCTGCTCGCAGGCGGCGGCAAAGTCTGGGTTTTCAGAGAGGAAGCCGTAGCCCGGATGGATTGCATCCACACCGTGCGCCTTGGCCAGCGTCACGATTCCTTCAATGTCGAGATAGGAGCGGATTGGCTCGCCTGGTCGACCGACGAGATAGGCCTCGTCGGCTTTGAATCGGTGCAACGCAAACCGATCTTCGTGGGCGTAGATGGCCACAGTACGGATGCCCAGTTCGTGTGCGGATCGAAACACACGGATGGCGATCTCACTGCGGTTGGCCACCAGCAGTTTGTGGATGGGCGGCATGAAATCAAAAGTCCTTTCCAAGCTCTTTTGAGAGCCCTTTCACTCAGCACCAGCGTTGACACGCTGCCAACGCTGGTGGCAATCGTACCGGTTTGGCAGGGGTAGAATAGAGGCTTGCCGTTGCTATGGGGAAGAGCGGCTGTTGTTTTCGTGGGCGTAGGTAGGACGGAGATAGTCTGGTGCGAGCGTATGCGGATTGTGCGCCTCGCCGGCAGACGCGAGGAGGATTGCGATGGCCCCCACTTCGGAGGCCGTCGGGAGCCAGGCTTGCTGAGGGGCTATCACGAGATCCAACCGTCTAGCGAGTGGATCGGCTGCAAGCCGATCGCCCAGAGCGTGCAGAGCGGGACCGGATATGTGGCTGCCGTGCGAAAGCGTTGCAAGCCAGCCTTCGACCGTGCAGAGCGATTCTGGTCCGACACGCCAGCCCGTGGCAGATTCAGCAGGCACCGCCTCGGCTGTGAAGAGTTCGCCGCGGCCGGCATCGTAGACAATGGAGATCGGATGCAGTGGCACGGTCGGATTCTTGGAGCGGGTCTCTGAAGCGTTGGGGTTGGCGAACATCAAGCACTGTCGAGCGATCACTTCAAACCCAGACACCCCAATGAGTGTCGCACCGGTTGTCCATGCCAGTGCTTTGGCTGTGGCGATGCCAACCCGCAGCCCTGTGAACGACCCCGGTCCACGCACCACGCCAATGAGTTCAGCCTCCCCTGGCGTCCAGCCTAGGCTTCCAGCCACTTCCGTCAGGGCTGCGGCGATTCGGCGTGCGTGGGCGTTGGCCTCTGGAAGTAATTGCTGGGCCACCCGGCCTTCCGAGAGAGCGGCCACGGAACCGGCAGGGAGGCTTGAGTCGATGGCAAGTGTTTTCATGGGCAACGGGGGACTGGGGCAATGCTTGACCGAGGTTTCAACCGTTCGTAGGCTCACAGGTTGTCCAAACAGATTGCAAGAGTTATTTCCTCAGCCTGCCAGACGCGACCGACCGGACGAACGATTCCGGCCAGACGAGAATAGGGTTTGATACGAGTGAAGCGGGCTATCATCAGTGACATCCACGGCAACCTTGAAGCAATCCAGGCTGTGCTCGATGATATCGATCGGCAGAAGGTGGATGCCATCTACTGCCTTGGCGACATTGTCGGCTATGGGCCCAATCCGTGCGAGTGCGTCAGGTTGGTTCAGGACCGCTGTAGCATGGTGCTTCTGGGGAACCACGATCAAGGGGCGTTGTTCGATCCGGATGGTTTTAACGTGGGAGCGGAGAAGGCGATCCGCTGGACCCGAAGTCAGTTGGAGCAGCACGACCGGATGCCGAAACATTCTGCGGATCGTCTGAGCGATTTTCTAGGCGAACTGCCCCGCACACATGCCGATGGCGAATTGCTCTTTGTGCACGGCTCGGCTCGGCGGCCACTGGATGAGTATGTCTTCCCGGAAGATATCTATAACCCGCTCAAAATGGAGCATATTTTTGAGCTGATCGGCCGCTATTGCTTTCAGGGACATACGCACATACCGGGCGTGTTTACAATGTCGCCCGAATTTATTGCGCCGACCATTGTGCAGGGAAATAATGAATGCCGGCTGCCGCTGCCCCGGACCAAGGCGATGGTCAATGTCGGATCGGTTGGACAGCCTCGGGACGGAGACCGTCGGGCATGCTATATGATTCTGGAGGACGATCAGTCGGTGCTCTACCGCCGCGTCGAGTATCCTTTTGATGTGACATGCCGCAAGATTCACGCCATTACGGATCTCGACAATTTTCTCGGCGATCGCCTCACGCAGGGCCGCTAGTGCCTTGCGGCAGTTGGATTGGATGAGGCAGGAATCTTGGTTTTCCGTTGGGGTTTTGGATACGAAACTCACGAAACCTTTGTGCTCGGAGTCGCAAAACGGATTGGTTCGCTATACTCCGAAGTCCTGACGCGAGTCATCACGACATTGCGCAGGCTGCCGGCTAGAGGTGTTGTGTCGCCTATCCTCTGCGGGCCGCTCACACTCACGGCGCTGGAATCATCTGCAGTGGAACGTCGCTATATTCTTTTTGCCATTATTTCGTTCACGATTCTGCTCGGCAGCCAAGCTTTGCAGGTCTATCTTTTTCCTCGGCCTCTGGCGGTTCAGCAGGCGGCTGACCTGCAAGACTTAGCACAGGAATCGGATGCACTGCCCTCCAACGGGCAGAAAGCAGCCGATGCATCCAACGAAGCGAGCGTCACAGAGGCAGCCGTTGCAGCGCTGCCCGTGGAGTCGGTGGCCGACGTGCCGCGGGTGCGGCACGTGCTCGGGTCACTGGATCCAGATTCGCCTGCACAGATGCTCGTCACGTTCACCAGTCGTGGCGCTGCAGTGGAGCGGATTGAATTGGCCGGAGGCCGCTTCCATGACCAAGACACCAGAACGGGCCATCTCGGACATCTCGCATGCGAGCAGGTGGCAGAAGGCTGCCGGATCGGACTTGTTGGTAGTGGCACACCGGCCGATCGGGCTGGCTTGAAGCAAGGCGACATCATTGCCCAATGCAACGGCGTGGCAACACCCAGCCCGACTGCATTGCACGCAGCACTGGCTGCAACGAAGCCCGGACAGCGGGTTGAGGTGGAGGTGATTCGCGACGGCCTCACGACTCGCCGTGAGGCAACACTCGGCTGGAGACCTCTGGAGGTGGTGCGGCCCGAATTTCGGGCCGAGCCCTTGGATGATGGTGAGATCGGACTCGACGGGCAGCCGTGCGATCCGCTGTCGTTTCAGCTTTCGCTGGAATCGTGCAACGGTAAAAAACGCAGGTCGCCTTCCGCTGAAATTCCTGGACTCGAGCTCAATAATCGTAACTGGGTGGTGGAGCGGGCTGACGAGAAAGGCGTGCGGTTCACCGTGCAGTTACCAGGTGGGCTTTCGCTGGCCAAGGAATACAGGCTCGTTGCCGGCGCGCAGCCGGACGGTGCCGGCCAGAAGACTAGCTTAGACAGCGACGGTGGCCTAGCCGGTGCAGCCGGGGATCGTGCGCAGCGGAATCGGCTTGAACTCACAGTAGAATTACGATCCGCAGACAAAGAGTCGTCTGTGGTGTACTCGCTCGACGGTCCAACGGGATTGCCTACCGAGGGCTGGTGGTATACGGCCAGAGTGGCACGCGACTGGGGGTCGCTGGCGGTTCGAGACATGGCGATGCGATTTGTTGGCGAACAGAGCACGCTGGTTAGCAGCCTCAAAATAACAGATGGGGCCATCGATTATCCTGCGACTGCAGTGCGAGCAGGCAAGCCGCTCTCATTTGCCGGCGTCGATGCCCTCTACTTTGCAGCGGCCCTTATCCCTGTGATCGAAGGGCCCAACGCACCCTCGCTTGCTGAGGTGCGTCCGCTGATTGTCGGAGATATTCCAGAGGCCGCAAAACGCAAGCTTGTGAATGTGACGTGCCGCCTGGTCTCAAAGGATCTCACGCTCAATCCTGGAGAGCCCATCTCGCACCGCTACGAGATTTTTGCGGGGCCAAAGAAGCCCGAACTGCTGTCACAATTCGGTGCCAAGGGGTCCACGATGGACGACCTTGTCTATTACGGCTGGTTTGGCTGGGTGGCTAGGCCAATGATTGCCATCCTGCATGCGATCCACTTGGTCGTTGGCAATTATGGGCTTGCGATTTTGCTGCTCACAGTCGCGGTGCGCGGGGCGATGTTTCCAGTGAGTCGGAAGCAGGCGCTCACATCGCAGAAAATGCAGGTGTTGCAGCCCGAGATGAAAGCCATTGCGGATAAATATAAAAATGAGCCGGAGAAGCGCACTAAAGCCACGCAAGAACTCTGGAGCAAGCACAGCTACAACCCAATGGGTGGATGTCTGCTCGTTTTCATCCAAGTGCCAATTTTCATGGGATTGTACCGCTCGTTGGCCACCGATGTGGAGTTGCGTCAGGCCCCGCTCTTTAGTTCGGCGATCCGCTGGTGCTCTAATCTGGCGGCGCCCGACATGCTTTACGATTGGTCGAAGTTGCTGCCGTCCTTTCTGACGGCCCCGGAGGGCTGGCTGGGGCCGTATCTCAATCTGTTTCCTTTGGCCACGATCGGGCTCTTTCTCTGGCAGCAGAAACTCTTCATGCCACCAGCCGTCGATGAGCAGTCGAAGATGCAGCAGCAGGTGATGAAGTACATGATGTTTTTCATGGCCCTGATGTTTTTTAAGGTACCGTGCGGGCTGTGCCTGTATTTCATCGCATCCAGCCTCTGGGGCATTGCCGAACGCCTCCTCTTGCCGACGTCACTGCCGGCAGTCGCCGGGGGGATTCCCCTTGCTGCTGCACTGCCAGCAGGGAGCAGGAATGGGGACAAGGCCGCCGACGCGGTGCGTCAGAAGCGTCTAGCACGCAAGAAACGTTAAGCAGGCTGGAGCATACCGATTGCTTGAGCGGGTGTGAAAAAAGGTCCGTTTCCTTTTGAGGCTTGCGGCCATGTGGTCCACTCACGAATTGATTGTCGCCCCGGCGACGGTTCGGGGATCTGGTGCGAGGTCGGTCGTGCGATTGGCCGGCGATGGACTGGAGGCCGTGCTGACGATCCTGTTTCGACCTCACGGCGATGGCTTCGCAACAGTTGGGCAGGGGCCACGGTTGGTGGCCGCATGGCTTGCCGATGAGCCGCTTGGATTAGAGTGGGGCAGTTTGAAGGTGGAGGTTCTTCACTGGCCGGGGCCAGCCGGGCCGATCGGCGGTCCACTGGCTGAAGTGCAGTTGCCATGTTCGCCGCTGCTGAGTGATGCAATCGTAGCGGAGGCCTGTCGGCATGGGGCGAGGCTGGCACGTGGCGGTGAATTTTCTCTCCGCGCATTTTTGGCAGGACGGCTCGATCTTTTACAGGCAGAAGCAGTTGTCTCGATCGTGGATGCCCGTACGCCATCTGAATTGACCGAGGCTCTAGACCGCATGGCCGGCGGAGTAGGGCAGCAGTTACATGCCATTCGGGATGGGCTCCTCAATCTGGTTGCCGATATCGAAGCTGCCATCGACTTTGGCGACGAGCGGATTCGAGATGAGGCTTCCATGGCCCAGGCGGCGTTCTGGGCTGAGGTGCATGCTGACGTGTCGGCAGCTGCTGAGGCGTTGGCCGAGTGCAGCAAGCGACTGGCGGCGAGGGATGCTGCCGCGACCGGGCAACTGCCGCGGGTGGTGCTTGTCGGCCGACCCAACATCGGCAAAAGTAGCCTCTTCAATGCCCTTGTAGGACACCCTGCTGCGATCGTTGCTGACGAATCGGGAACCACTCGCGACTGGATCTCCGCCAGACTGGAGGACTCCGCCGCTGGCGTTTTTAGAGATACTCAAACGGCCTGCGTGCTAGTGGACATCGCTGGTGTGGGCAGCAGCCATGACGGCCATGACGAAGGGGGCGCCCAGGCGGCCATTCAAAGGGCAGCAGTCGCCAGTGCCATTGGGGAGGTATCGAGGGCCGATGTGGTTGTCGTGTGTCGTGATGCAAGCGATTGGCCAACGGATGTGTCGAGTGATCAGTGCAGAGATCGGCCTAGGGATTCGCTCGACGACATTCAGTCAGCCGCAGGCTCGGCTGCACAGCGGTTGGCTGTGGCAACTCGCTGCGATCGGGGGATGACCGGGCCCATTGCCGTTGGGACAATAGCCACCAGCAGCGTCACCACCCTCGG
>CAIRDU010000319.1 GCA_903877395.1 uncultured Planctomycetaceae bacterium | reverse complement strand
GATGCTGTCGCGGTACTCGGCCAGCGAGCGAAACGGCCCCTTCGCCGGAAATCCGCCGGGCTTGAGGCCTGGGGAGGCCAGCCCAAACGCCATATCGGCGTCCTTGGCATCGGCCAAAATAAAGTCGCGGCACCGCGGATCAGCGACGATCCTCGCCAGCTTCAGATCGAGCGATTTGTGGTGGAAGGGAGGAGACGGCGTCAAAACAAGCACCCGAAAGGAATCCTTCACTCAGACCGTTGCGATAGGCCACGTGTGACCGCACCCGATTCTAAATCTTACCAAGACGCCATCGGCCCTCGCAACCGGCCAGCCTCAAAAGGCTCCACGACACAACGCCCTTTCCTTCAGCCGCCATAGGCAACGTTTCATTCATCGAGTGGCACGAGCCACTCGTTGCGAAATCGAGTCGGGCTGCCGTGATCCTGAAGAAACAGCGGCCCCTTACCGGTTTCAATGAGATGCTTTTCGATGCCTCGCGAAAAGTCTGGGACGCCATGTTTGTACGGAGTGTAAGGCGAACGCGGTTCGGTGAATGCGATGCCGCCTTGAACCACTTTTTCATTGAGCCACGCCGTGATCGAACCGGCCTTGAGAAGATGCCCTGCTGCATCGTGTCGCGGTGCATAAAACCGAATGTCGTACACCTGCCACTGGCCAACCGGTCTGGCGGTATTTACAAGCGGGGCGGCGAAACGGTAGCGGCTGCCCTCGTCCTGGTCGGTCGGGGGATCCGCACCTGCCGAATCATAAATCTGCATCTCAATAGTGGCCGTGGATGTAGAGACCGCTGTTTCCTCGGGACGTGGACGAGACCATAAACTCCGCATGAATCTCTGCATCCTGAAAAACCCAAAAGGACGATTGCGTTGTGAGGTGGTGGCACGGGCAGCGGGGCTTGCGATGGGCGAAAGCCGGCAGCGACGCCGTCGGGCTCCAAAGCGAATACGTTTGGAACCATCGGCCCACACCATAGCGACAGCACAAAGCACGCTCGGAAAAACTTGATCATTGCACCATCTCAATGCACAGCAGCAAAAAGCGTCTGCCTCACAGAACCAAACTCATTCACACCCAGGCACATCCCTGCCGGGGATCACAGCATACTCACTCATCGCTGCAATTGTCCGTACCCAACTGCCTTGGGTCGCTCTCCAAAGCCACGCCACACAATCGCGCCTTTGGTGTTCTAAGTCGTGGTTTTGAAGTCGTGCCGCGAGTGACCATTTGAAGAAACTCTGCGCAGCGACTATGATCCCGCCGCTGGCACCCCGTTTGCCTCCATATTTCAGAGGATCTTTTGCATGGCTGTCACCCCGTATCGCTTTTCTGTTGGTCCGTGGAACCTAGGCCGAGGAGCCGATCCATTTGGTCCACCGGTGCGACCGCAGGTAGCGTTTGCCGACGTGCTGAAAGCAGCGGTAAAACTCGGGTTTGAGGGCATCCAATTGCACGACGACGACGCCGTGCCCGATTTGGAAAAGCTCACTCACTCGCAGATTGTTCGCGAGGCCGAGGCCATGCGTGGCACACTTTCCGACCTAGGGCTCACGGCTGAGTTCGTCGCTCCACGGCTCTGGGAACACGAGTCCGGCGTGGATGGCGGCTACACGGCCAACGATCCGGCGGCTCGGAAGTGGGCCATTGAACGATCCAAGCGGGCGGTTGATATAGCGCAGGCACTGGGCACCGATTTGATCGTGATGTGGCCAGCACGCGAGGGCACCAACGTTCGCGAGAGCAAAAATCCTGTGGAGGCCTCTGGACAGATACTGGAGGCGATCAATGCGATTCTGGGCGCGCATCCCAAGGCCAGAATCGCTATCGAGCCCAAGCCAAACGAGCCGGTCGATCATGCGTTTGTACCAACCATCGGCCACGCGCTGGCGTTGGGGGCGCGTTGTGCGGATCCCTCGCGAGTGGGCGTGCTCATCGAAAGCGCGCATGCGATTCTGGCAGGCCTCGATCCATCCGATGAAATGGGGTTTGCCGTGGCCGCAGGCAAACTGTGGGGCGTGCACTTAAACGACCAAAACGGCCTGAAGTTTGACCAAGACAAAGTGTTTGGCGCAGCCAATCTCCGCGGCGCATTCGATCAGGTGCGGGTGCTGGAAGCGGCCAACTATGCTGCCACCGGCTGCTTTATTGGTTTCGATGTGAAGGCCCAGCGGACTCAATCAGCCGACGCTGCCACGGCGCATCTGGCCACCAGCAAGGCTGTGTTTTTGAGGCTGGTAGAGAAGGTGCGGTCGTTTCCACACACGGCAGCCCAGCAGTGCATCAAGGCCAGAGACTACGAAGCCCTCGAGCGGCTTGTGCTGGAGCACTTGCTTGGAGGCTGAAGAGCGGGCATCGCTGTTGCCTCGCTGCATCGACAGAAGCCGAATGATTCCACTTTTCGCGGGTCGCGCTGCCCTTGATCCTTCAGGCGGCGCTCTTGAGAGGGCAGGTGCCTGTCTTATTCTGTTCGTCCCGAAGCGTATCGCAGGCTCTGTGAATCATGCTGCGAGCAAGTCTCTTGGCGACCAATTGATTCGCCTCTAGAAACGGCCGCCGGTGCTCGTAGTCTCCGTGAGAACTCTGCAGAATTGCTTTGCGGATATCAGCCTGCGTCTCACAGATCACCACTCCGCGAGGATCAAAATGCGAGCCAATCGACGGGTCTCCCCAATAAATCGGAATGCTTGAGCAGAGCATGGAGTCGATCAGTTTTTCAGTGAAGTATCCGCTGCAACGCGAATTTTCTATAACGACTGAATACCGAAAAGGTACGTGTGCTTCAGCCTTGTCGACAACCGGCTCATAGGCATGGCCATACAGTTTCAGGGTTTCGTAGGCTGTTCTCGACCATGCCGCAACGCGGTGTCGCAATCGATGGCCAGGCAGATCGTTCTTTGTTGAAGCCACCAAAGACACCATCGATGTTTTCGTAAACGAAATCTCTGGGCTTGCCTTCAACGTCGTGCCACCGTGTTCCACCAGACGGGCATTGCGCAAAACTTTGCACAAGCTCATCTGGTGCGTAAATACACGATGGTATGAGCGGCCGCACCATCGCAGAAGTTTGTACAAACGTCCTTGCACTGCGGGTGGTTCCCATATCACGAGCGACACGCGGCAGCGAACATTGCGACGACGAGCCCACAGCGATCGCGAACTCGCGCAGAGAACCAGATCGTTGTCGGCACCCAGATCACCCACGAAAGCATCGTCGCCATCTTTTCCGAGGCCATGGCTCTCGCCCAGTGGCCACCCGAGAGCGCGCAGCGGAATCCTTGCCAAATCTTCACCGTACGAGCGAAGGACGCCGGGCGGAAGAAATCCAACTGACATCGCTGTCTCCACGAATGTGCGCGGGGAATACACCCGGCGGACTGCGCGGCCGCAAAGGCCTCATGAGCAAGGACACCGTGTGCCTCGATCTCATTGCGCTGTTGTGTATCGACTGTGGTGCCTGCGATTCTCAAACCAATAAAGTGGTCTCTTTGTGCCGCCTCACACTGGGGCGATGAGGAGATTTGAGAAAACACCCCTGTTTCTCAATTGATGCACTGCCCGCTGGATCCATCGACCTAGCCGCCCATCTTTTCTGGCCCCACGGTCGGTCGAAGGGGGCCGGAGATAGGCATTCGGCCGAACAATGGCCGAGGTGTAACCAAAACGAGGCCGTGACCATATCCTTACGATGGAGTGCGGGAAGGCCCTCCGCGTGCTACACCTACACAGAGGTCCGCGTGCTACACAGAGGTGAGTTCTGACTCGTTTTCTCTCCCTCCGTCTCGGCCCTTGGCCACAAACCTTTCTGATGCCTGTGTATTTCAAAGCTCTCGCCTTCCTATCCGTGGCCATTGCAGCGATTGTCCCTGAGGCGAGGGCCGCCGACCCTCTCCTTTATAGTGCGGGCTTTGCCGACGGCACCCGCGTGGCTGGCGGCCAGCTGGTCAACTGGCACGACGCTGCTGCATCGCCACAACTCAACGGAAAGCCTCTGTTCGATGCTCTCAATCCAGCCAGATGGCTTCTGGTCGACCCGCCTGCAGTCGGAAGCATCGGAACCACAGGCCTGCCCTCTACCGATGGCGATCGCCGCCACATCACCCCAGAGGCGTGCATTGAGTTCGTGGGAGGCGACAGGCTGCCGGGCAACGTGGAAGAGTATTGCTCGGGCACAGATGACTGGCTGGACAGGCAACCGCCATACCTGCTTGTCAAGCCGCTGACGAAACTCGATCTGCCTGGCAAGCCCGCGCGTTCCCGCGTGCGAGTGGCCGTTGACGCAGTGCGCCGGATTGTGTGGCAGAATCGGAAAGGCCTGCCCGCCAAGCCCGCGACGCTCTATTTAAACGATGGCCGAGAAATTGCGTTTCGTTCGCTCCGTTGGAGTAGCGGTGGCGTGCTTCTCTTGCTCGACCAAGATACGACCCGCATCCCATTCGAAGATATCGCCGAACTCTGCATGCCAAGCCGCGAGAGTTGGGATGCTTATTTTAATACCGTCGCTATGCTCTCGCCCGATGGCCTCACGCGGTTGATGCGATCGGAAACATTCGATGGCCTCATCGCCACGACATCGCTGGAGCGTTTTCGAGCAACGGGAAACGCCGGCGACGCTCGCTCGTGGCTCCATGTGATGCAGCCGGCATGGAGCCTCGAACCTCTGTGGATTTCCAACACCGACATTCGGATGCGGCGTTTCTTCATGCCCCACGATGTGCCACTGTCCATGCTCGAACCGACCACGGTTCATCGGGATGCACAGTTTGGGGGCAGTTGGTCGTGGCAGACCGATCGCAGTGTGCAAGGCGATTCGCTGCACTCCAACGGCATTCCCTTTGGCTGGGGCTTCGGTGTTCAGGCCCGATGCGACCTTTTCTTTCAACTCCCTCCCAGCGCCAAGGCATTCCGCTCCTCGGTGGGAATTGATCAAGCGGCCAGACGCGGTGGATGCGTGAAGGCCTCCATTCATGCCAACACAGCGAAAGATCCGCCCCTCTGGCAAAGTGGCTATCTTGTCGGCTCGTCCGAGGTGATTGACACCGGCAGCCTGCCGCTGGTGGGGCCGGACGGCGGGCAACGAACCTTGGTGTTGGTGGCCGACATGGCGCACGATGGGCGGCCGGCGGGGGCCGATCCTTTCGACATCCGCGATATGACGGACTGGCTTGAGCCTGTGCTGTCGCTGGATTTGGATGCGCTCAAGGCCAGCTTGCCGTCGCGGCTCCCGAATACGATCCCCGCGTGGCGAGGCTGGAATGTAGACGACTCACACGGCTCTACTCTACTGGTGAAAAACGTTCTGGATGCGTCGGTGCCAGCGGATGTGGCAGGGTATCGGCGGCAGGCCCTCCTGCCTGGAGACGATCTCGCGATCACCCGTGAATGCACGGTGACGCCCGACCAAAAATATCTGGCGATCGCCGTCAGCCGATCAGGGGCAACTGCCAGTCGCTTTGAAATCCGCGTGGATGGCCAATCGGTGGCCGTGGCTGATGTGCCCGAGAGAAAATTGGGGGGCTCCGTCACTCCCTTTCTTTTTCCGCTGGATCGCTTCACCGGAAAAACGATCCAGATGGAACTCG
>CAIRDU010000318.1 GCA_903877395.1 uncultured Planctomycetaceae bacterium | reverse complement strand
GTGCTCGATCAGAAAAATCCAAGGCCAGAATGCATCCATATAGATGTGACAGGTACGGCCGGTTTTTTTGGGGGCGAGGGGCCACTGGTGCGCACGGCCGTGTGGACGCTTGCTGCACGGGGCATCCACGCTAGGGCAGCGATTGCCGACACGCCCGGCGCTGCGTGGGCTGCTGCGCACCATACCGATCTGCTGGCGGATCGGGGCCAGAATATGGGCCAGCATCTCAGTCAGAAGAACGGAGCCGGTGCAGCGAATCGCGGGATGGGAAACACATTTTCGCGACCGATGCGAAAGAGTCGTTGGGCCGTTGTGGCTCCAGGCACGCAGGCTGAAACGCTGGGAATGCTGCCGGCAGCGGCTTTACGTGTGGATGCGGCTGTGTTGTCGCAGCTGCGGGATGTGGGCATTGACTCGATTGGTGGGGTGTTGCGGCTGCCCAAGAAAAGTGTGGCGTCGCGGTTTGGGCCCCAGTTGGGCATGAGGCTCGCCCAGTATGCAGGCACACTGGCCGAGCCTTTGGCAGGACCACAGGGAGAGGGGCTGCCGCAGGCAACGCACGCCTTCGATTTTCCCATTTCAACACAGGATGCCATCGAGGGAGTTGTCGACCCAATTATAGAACGGCTCGTGAAGGCGTGTGTCGAACCGCTGGCTGCACAAGGCAAGGGGATAATCGCAATCCAAGTTCGGTTTGAACGGAGCCGAGCCAGTGAGCCCACGGACTCGTGCGTGCCGATTGTCGTTGACATTGGCCTGTTTCAACCAAGCGCGTCGGTGGAGCACGTGATGGGCCTCGTGCGGCTGCGGATGTCGCGGCTGCGGCTCCCCCGGGAGCTTGAAGGCATCGCTGTAGAGGTGGGAGCCGCTGGGCCGACCTGCTGTCGGCAGCGTTTACTTTTTGGTGAAACCGTTGAGGCATCGGCCTCGCAGGTGGGCATGTTGCTGGATCGGCTGTCCGGCAGGCTGGGCCGCATCGCCGTTTTTGAACCCATGCCAGCAGCGGAACTACAGCCGGAGTACGCGTGGGTTGCCACTCCCATGGCACGGCCACCCCCACCAATAGATGCACTCCGCAAAGCCAGTTTATCGCACGGCCATCATGCACAGAGGCATGACAGAACAAACAGAACGGACAGAACGGGTTGGCTTTTTATCTCGGCCGAAAGGCGGCCAATCTGGATGCCGCCCCAGCCGCTGCGACTGGCACCAGTGCAGGCGGCGATGATGTCAATCATCCCGGACGGGCCGCCCGTGCGATTTCGGTTGGGATCCAAGACGCATCAGATCATCAGGGCGCACGGCCCTGAGCGCATCGAAACGGCCTGGTGGCGAGGCCCGTGCGTGCGACGCGACTACTACATCGTCGAAACGGCCACCGGCGCGCGCTACTGGCTGTTTCGTCGGCTCCGCGACGGAGTGTGGTTTTTACACGGAATGTTTGCCTGAACAGGCGCAGAGGAGGTTGTGGCCATGGCTGGTTCGCGTTTCGCGGAGCCGCACTATGCGGAGTTGCATTGCACAACTAATTTTTCGTTGCTGCAAGCTGCGTCGCACCCCGATGAATTGGTGGAGCAAGCAAGCTCGCTTGGCTATTCCGCGCTGGCCATCACCGACCGGGCTACGCTTGCCGGAATCGTGCGAGCCCACAGTGCCGCCAAGCGTGTTGGCCTCAAACTACTGATTGGGGCAACACTTGAGCCAATCGAGGCCACTCCACTGGTTGTATGGGCGACAAGCCGCGAGGGTTATTCCAATCTCTGCCGTTTGCTCACGAAAGAAAATATGAAAGGGAGCGACTTGCGAAAGCACTCCCTCACGCTGGATGCTATTGCAACCCATGCTGACGGACTCTTGGCAGGCGTGCCGCTGGGGATGCTGCCAGAGGCTGGCCGCTTGCATGGCAGCCACGCAGCAGAAGACGCGGAACGTGTTGTGCAGGCTGTCCTGCGGTGGCGAGAGCTCTTCGGCGAGAGGCTTTCGTGCTTGGCTGAAGTCGCATTGGAGGGAGACGATGCTGAGCGATTCGAGTGGTTTGCAACCTTGGCCAGACAGGCTCGTGTGCCGATTGTGGCGGCTGGGGATGTGCGTTACCACGAGCGAGCAAGGCTGCCTCTATTTGATCTGCTTACTGCGGTGCGGCACGGTTGCTCGGTGGAACAGGTGCGGGGCCGGTTGCGAGCCGACCAGCGCCTATCCAATGGCGAGCGGCATCTGCAGGAGCGTTGGCGTATCGCCGAGCGGTTTGCCTCGTTACCAGGGGCCGTTGAACGGTCGCTTGACATCGCCAACCAATGCACGTTTTCCCTCGATGAACTGCGATACGAATACCCAAACGCAATCGTGCCAGAGGGTCGCACGCCGCACCAGTATCTGGCAGAGTTGACGTGGAAGGGAGCCCACAAGCGATATGCAGACGGCCACGCAGGCAGCAGTGTTCCGGACCGCGTGCAGCAACTCATCTGCCACGAACTTTCGCTCGTGGCAGAACTGGGCTACGAGGCCTATTTCCTCACGGTATTCGACATCGTGCGATTTGCACGACGGCGAGGCATTCTCTGCCAAGGCCGCGGTTCAGCCGCCAACTCGGCGATCTGTTACTGCCTAGGAATCACGTCGGTCGATCCGGCAAGGATGGATATGCTCTTCGAACGCTTTATCAGTCGCGAGCGCCACGAAGCTCCCGATATAGACATCGATTTCGAGCATCGCCGCCGCGAGGAAGTGATTCAGTATGTCTATAAGACCTACGGCCGATCTCGTGCGGCGATGACATCCGAGGTGATCTCGTATCGCCTGCGATCGGCGGTGCGGGACGTGGCCAAGGCAATGGGGTTCTCGCTCGACGTAGTTCATGCGATTGCCAATACGCTCGATGCGGGTGATGGCACGGAAGACCTGCCGTTGCGATTGGCCGAAGCTGGCCTCGATCCAGCCAGTCACACGGCGGGAAGGCTCATCTCGCTCGTGGGCCAACTGATCGGCTTCCCTCGCCATATGGGGCAACATGTTGGCGGCATGGTGATCACGCGAGGCGATTTATGCGACCTCGTGCCGATTCAGCCAGCAGGGCCGGGAGGCAGAACGCAAGCCGAACAGAGCGATGGAAGCTCGCGAACAATCGTGCAATGGGATAAAAATGATCTAGACGAGCTAGGCATTCTCAAAGTCGATTGCCTAGCTCTGGGAATGCTCTCCGCGATTCGGCGGGCATTCGATTTGATTCTCTCCAGTGGTGGTCCAAAGCTCACGCTGGCCAGCGTGCCAGCGGAGGATCCATCGGTGTATGAGATGATCTCGCGGGCCGACACGGTGGGCGTGTTTCAGATCGAAAGCCGCGCGCAGAGGAGCATGCTGCCTCGGCTCAAACCAGCTTGTTTCTACGATTTAGTAATCGAGATTGCTCTCGTGCGACCGGGGCCAATTCAGGGCGACATGGTGCATCCTTATCTCCGCCGGCGATCCGGCGAAGAGGGCGTTAGCTACCCAAACGAAGCGATTCGCAGCGTGCTTGAAAAAACATTGGGTGTGCCCCTCTTTCAGGAGCAGGCAATGCGGCTGGCCGTTGTAGCGGCTGGGTTTACAGCGGGCGAGGCCGATCAGCTCCGCAGGGCAATGGGGGCCTTGCGTCGGCCTTGTGTGATTGATGCATTTCACAAAAAACTGACCGACGGGATGCTGGCCCGCGGGCTCTCGCCGGAATGTGCCGAACAGATTTTTCGCCAGCTTTGCGGATTCGCTGAGTATGGGTTTCCGGAGTCGCATGCGGCCAGCTTTGCCCTGCTTGTGTATGTGTCGGCGTGGCTCAAGCGGCATCACCCGGCGGCGTTTACGGCCGCGCTGTTGGGCAACCAGCCGATGGGATTCTACGCACCGGCACAGCTTGTCAGCGACGCCAAGGCACATGGCGTGAAGGTGTTGCCTGTGGATGTGAATGCCAGCCAGTGGCACGCCACGTTGGAGCGGCACTCCGTGCACCAAGGGGCTGTTCCCGCAGGCGGTCTTGCCATTCGTTTGGGGCTCGAGCAGGTGTTTGGGCTGGGCGAGTCGGCAGGCCTTCGCATTCAAGAGTCTCGATGCCAAGGTCCCTTTCGGTTGCCTCATGAATTGGCAAGGCGGGCGCGGCTGGATCGCGAGTCGCTCATGCATCTGGCCAGAGCAGGCGCGATTGAGTCACTCGGGCTTGATCGCCGTCGGGCTGTATGGGAGGCGATGAAGTGCCTCGTCCGACCGGGCAGCCGCCCGCTCTTGGAGCCACTCGACGAATCGCTGGATGCGGAAGAAGAGAAAATCGAAAACGCATCGTTGCCCCACATGACTCGCCGAGAGGAAGTGATCGCCGACTACCAAACCGGTGGCCTCTCGCTGGAGGCTCATCCGGTGGAATTTGAACGCGAGCGACTCGACGGCCTGGGCGTTCTCACCGTTGCCGAGGCGACACAGGGGCTCGAAGGACAGCGAGTGAAGGTGGCCGGCGTTGTACTCTCCAGGCAGCGGCCCTCAACGGCAAAGGGGATGATTTTTCTTACGGTTGAGGATGAAACGGGCGATGCCAATATCGTTGTGCGTCCCGACGTGTGGGAGCGTGCGGCCCCTGCCGTTCGGCGGGCGGCAGTGCTGCTGGTGCATGGTCGTATCCAGCGACGAGGTTGCGTTGTGCACATCGTTGCCACCAGCCTCGATTCGGCTGTGCCATCTGCCCCCTGCCCTGCTGTTGACAGACTGTTGGGTTCGCTGCCTCGCATGTCGCGAGATTTCTGCTGAGTCAGCTCCCTTTCGTGAAATGAAGTGAGCCGCCGCTGGACGTTGGAGGAAATTGTCTTAGAACATCGGCATGAAAAATTTCTCCAGCACTGCTGTGACACAAACCAACCTGGGCATTGGCACGCTTTCCCGAGGGAAGGTGCGAGACTGCTATCGCCTCGATAACACGATGCTTTTGGTGAGTACCGATCGGATCAGTGCGTTCGACTGGGTTTTGCCTACGCCGATTCCAGAGAAAGGGAAAGTTCTGACTGCGATATCGGCATTTTGGTTCGATTGGCTGTCGGTCGGACCCGACCCGATTCAGCACCATCTCATCACAACGGATGTCGACGCGATGGACCTCCCCGCCTCGGTAGACCGCGAGATTTTGCGCGGCCGCACGATGCTTGTCCGTCGGACGGACGTGATTCCGTTTGAGTGCGTTGTGCGAGGCTGGCTGGCCGGATCGGGGCTGGCCGAATATCAAAAGAGCGGCACCGTCTGCGGAGTGAAGCTGCCCGCGGGGCTCGAGCCTGGCGAGAAGTTACCGGAGCCAATTTTTACGCCGGCCACAAAGGCCGAATCCGGACACGATGAAAATGTGCCGTTCGAGGCGATGGCCAATCGGATCGGCCGTCAACTAGCCGCCACGCTGCGCGAGCGGAGCCTCGAGGTTTTTCAACGCGGAGCCGCCCACGCTGCCGCCCGTGGGATTGTGGTGGCTGACACAAAGTTTGAGTGGGGTCACGATCCCGACGGTCGGTTGCTTTTAATCGACGAAGTGCTCACTCCAGATAGCTCGCGATTGTGGCCGGCTGACGCGATCACACCGGGCCGCGTGCCGGATTCATTCGATAAACAATTTGTGCGAGACTGGCTGGAGCAGAGTGGCTGGGATAAAGCGAGCCAGCCGCCCGCTCTTCCAGACGATGTGGTGGCTCGCACCCGTGAAAAATACGGCGAGGCCTGCCGGTTGCTCACCGGCCGACTGCCCCCGTTTGAGAACCAGTCGCCTGAGAAATGATGTTGATGGCGGCGTTTTCAAGCGGCGAATTTTGTGCCTAAGGGCGTTGCGCCCCGCAGAAATGCCCTAGGGCAGCAGGAATTTCGGAACTAGAATCGTGCCAACGTGGCGGTCGCTATCGAGGAGCACGGTTCAAACGCCTTGTCTGCTTGGAAGTGCCGTACGTTTTAAACAGCCTTTGTTGACTTTCAGTTTCATTCTCGCCCTCGATCCAAATCCTCACCTATGCTGCGTTACTGGACTGCTGGAGAATCGCACGGCCCCGCCCTCGTTGCGTTGGTGGACGGATTTCCAGCCGGCCTGACCGTTGATATCTCGCAGATCAACGCCGAACTTGTGCGGCGACAGGGTGGCTACGGCCGGGGTGGGCGGCAGCGTATCGAGACCGACTCTGTGACATTCCTGTCTGGCCTGTGGCACGGCGTCACGCTGGGCAGTCCGCTCGCGATCGAGGTGATCAACGCCGATGCAAAGTTGGAGCGACTAGAAGACGTGGATCGGCCGCGTCCCGGCCATGCCGATCTGCCAGGTGCGATCAAGCATCTCGGCGGCGTCCGAGCAGTGCTCGAACGGGCCAGTGCTCGCGAGACTGCGGCGAGGGTGGCGGCAGGAGCATTGGCGAGGCAATTGCTTGCCGTGTTCGGCATCGAAGTCGCCGGCTGGGTCACAGAACTTGGCAGCATTGCACTGGGCAGTCGCCCTGGAACATTGCCTGCGCTGCGGCTCATCAGAGACTCAAGCGCGGTCTATTCGCTCCATCCGGAGAGGGATTCGGAAGTTACCGAACTCATCGACCGAGTTGGCAAGGAGGGAGACACCCTCGGCGGCATCGTGGAGGTGCGTGTGGATGGGCTGCCGATCGGATTGGGCACGCATGCGCAGTGGGACCGCAAGCTGGATGGCTGTCTTGCGCAAGCAGTGATGGCTGTGCAAGCGATCAAGGGCGTTGAGATCGGCATGGGATTCGAGGCGGCGAGGCGGCGAGGTTCGGAGGTGCACGATCCAATCCATTACGATCCTGCGCAAAGAGGTGGCGTGCAGTTGGGCTTCACTCGCCCGACGAACAATGCCGGTGGCCTTGAGGCCGGCATGACCAACGGTCAGCCGCTAGTGATCAAAGCCGCCATGAAACCGATCAGTACGCTGCGAAAGCCGCTGGATTCGGTGAATCTCCGCACCAAGCAATCGGAAGAGGCCGCCTACGAGCGGAGCGATGTGTGCGCCGTGAGTGCGGCGAGCGTGATTGTGGAGCACGTGGTGGCGTTTGAGGTGGCTGCGGCACTGGTGGAAAAGTTTGGCGGCGATAGCGTCGAGGAAATGCAGGCCCGCTGGCAACTGTTTCACGATTTGGCGAGGAGTCGCTAGCGGCGGAAAGCAGTCGCAATGCAGAAGAGTCGCCGCTCTTGAGTCTTGGAGAAAACAGGGATGTTCGTCGAACAATCTGCCGGACGGATGCGGCTTGTGCGAATGCTCTTCGTGCTGGGCGGGTTCGTGCCATGCGCGGGTCTTGTGACGCTGGCTCTGTGGCGATCCTCCGACATTCATGCGTCAGCGGTCCGGCGGGGCTGGGAGGAGTCGCTCGGCGTGCCGTTGGCGATTGGGAGCGTCGAGCATTTGCGACCAGGGGCCATGCGACTGCACGGTCTGGATGTGCTTGCCCCCTCGGGTGAGGCTGTTATTTCAGTACACAAGTTGGACGTGGAGATGTCGGCCAACGAGGTGCGGCTCACGCTGGATCGGCTGGAGTGCACGCCCTGTGCAGCGGCCTTGCTGGCAGCATTAGCCAGCGATTGGCTGCGGCATCCGGAGCGGTTTTCGCGGGCGTGGGTTGTCGACGTGGGCGCCGTCGAGTGGTTTGGCGATCGGGCGAATCAGAATGGCACACATCGATCGGCACGCCCAGCGACACTGCGGGGTGTTTTGGAGGCGGGCCATTCGGGACTGCATGCTGAATGCGTTTCGTCGGATGGCGTGCGTGCGGTGCGGGTGCGTCGGCATCCGCAGGCGGCCGACGAGGTGCGAGTGCGGTTAACAGGCATGGCTGGTGTTTCGCGGGAAGCCGCCGCCGTTACTGGCAGTCCCGAAAGGCTCGAGGTGAGTGCTTCGATCGAGGAGCCATTGCCGTTGGCCATCGTGACCGCTGTGGCTGGTGCCTGGACGCAATCCCCGCTGCCGTTTGGCGCGGGTGTGTTTGGATCAATCGCGAGGGTGCGAGGCACCGTAGAGGCGGTGCGAGAGAACCACGCCTGGAGCGGAGAACTGGCCGGTTTTGTCGAGCGGATTGATTTGGCCGCATGCACATCGGGCCTCGCGTATCGGGCCAGCGGAGAGGCCTCCGTGTTGATCAAAAAAATGAGTTTCTCTGCCGGTCGATTGATCGCAGGCGATTGTAACTGCTCGGCGTCGGCAGGACGCATTGGCCAGGAAATGCTGGAGGCTATGAAGGCTCATTTGGGCTGTTGTGCGGGTCCGGCGTTTGTCTCCCTTACGCGTGAGCAGGTTCGCAATTTTGACGACGCTTCGTGCTCGCTGCGGATTGATGAACGCGGAATGGTGCTGCGTGCGCCCGGGGACCGCGACGGGGCAATCATTCGCCAGCAAGGACTTTCAATTTTGGAGGAACCCTCAGCCAACGTTGGTACCGAGCGGTTGGCGTGGCTCTTTTCGCCCCCAGGCCTCGCGCCTGTGCCGGCATCGGCGGCAAGTGCTTGGGTTATCTCCGTCATGCCATTGGCCCGAGGTTCACGAGGGTTTTGACCTGTTTTTGACGTTCATTCGACACAAGTCTGACTCACAAAGGCTGGTAGAAATACCGGTGAACAGCGTATTCTTTGGGCCGCACTTGGAGGCTCTCTAGGTTTGAGTGATCGACACGCAATAAGCAACACTAGGCAACGCCACGAAGGAATGCATCATATGAATCGCTCTGGATCGTCGAAGGAGAATCAGCGTGGGGTTTCTGTGGCATCCAATACATCGTCCAATACATCAGTTGTGGAAAGCGACGAGTTCGCATTTGGTCGCTCGGCCATCCACGATCCGCTTTCGGTCGATCGCAGCATCGAAAGCCCCGAGGCAGATGAGTCTGCCGTCCCTAGGATTTTGTCGGTGGAGCCTCGTCGCGATGGGATTCCAGACAGTTGGACGAATCTCGACTGGCCCGTGGTCATCTGGATTGTTGGTGTGCATCTGATGGCCCTTGCCGCCCCATTTTATTTTAGTTGGTCGGGGCTTGCGATCTGTCTGG
>CAIRDU010000317.1 GCA_903877395.1 uncultured Planctomycetaceae bacterium | reverse complement strand
CCAATGGCTTTTGTTCAACGCACACCGGCCGCCACGCTTGCACCGCCCCCCTTTGCAAGACGTTTTGTCCAGCGAACTCAAGCCCTTCCAGATGCATCGATCGGCCTGCCCGTGGATGCCACGACTGCTCCTCGCGACCGCGTGCGGGATCTCACGGCACTTCTGCTCTTGGCGACCGCCGTATTTGTGATTGCATCGCTGGCAACGTTTGATCCTGCCGATCCCCCTTCTGCCCGCCTGTTTCCACCCAATGTACGAGCCACGAATGCCTGCGGATTTTCGGGCTCTGCGGTGGCCTCCATGCTCTACGAATGGCTGGGCCTCGGAGCCTGGTTTGGAGTGGGGTTTGTTGCAGTGTTGGATCTGATGCTGCTTCGTCGTCGCGCTTTGCCCGATCTGCCGCTCCGCACAGTCGGCGCGGTTGTGGCCACCGCTGGCACCTGCACGCTGCTGGCCATGTTCCTGCCGGACTGGATTGGGCGGCCGATCTGGGGCCCGGGCGGCTCAGTGGGGGCCATCGGCATGCTGTTTGCCGAAGTCTATTGTGCCAGGACAGGCGCCGTGATTGTGGTGACAGGTATCACGGGCGTCGGCCTGTTCTTGGCCTGCGATGCCCTCGTGCTGCGGGGGATTGCCTTGGGCTCTGCTCTGGTGGCATCAGCGTATGCACGGGCCACATCGTTGCCGACAGCAGTGGGCACCTGCTTGTCCATCGGCCAGAAGGTTTTTGGCAATCAGAGGAGGAGTCGTACTGGCAGCGGCGGAGATGACGAAGATTCCCAGGCCGCCGATCGCCTCGCCGCCAAGATGAACGGCAGTGGTATCCGGAATGACGGGGATGGCAGCGACGACGACGAAGCAACTGGCCCCACCATTCGCGTGCGTCGACGCCAGCAGGATCGCCTACCCAGCAACAGTTCGCTGGTTGCGTCGCAGCCAGAAGTTTCCGATATCGACGGGTCTGCGAGTGATAGCCTCGAGGCCAGCCAGAGCGAATCTGAAGACCCAGAAACGGACGTGTCCGAAGCGATTGCACCGGTGCCAATCAGATCGCTCAACAGCCGGCGTCGCCGCAAGGCCGAGGTACTCGATGCGCCGCTAGATCCGAATGCCGATTACGAGCTGCCCTCGTTGGAACTGCTCCTGCCTTCGGAGCAAGTGCAACTCGATGCACAGGAGCAGGAGGTGCGCGAACGGGCAAAGATTTTGGAAAAAACATTCGCAGACTTTGGCTTCAAGGTGCGGGTGGTCGAAATCGAGACAGGCCCTGTGATCTCGCAATATGAAATCGAACTGGAGGCTGGCTTGCGGTTGGCAAAGATCTCAAGCCTGGCCGACGATCTGGCGATTGCGTTGAGGGTGCCGAGCGTCCGCATTGTGGCGCCGATTCCGGGAAAAAATTCGGTGGGCGTCGAGGTGCCCAATACCGACCGCCAGATGGTGCGACTCCGCGAGGTGATCGAGGAGACGCAGGCCAAGAGTCGCACGATGAAGATTCCGATCTATCTGGGCAAGGACGTGGCTGGCAACCCAATGGTGGTCGATATGGCGAGCATGCCCCACCTGCTCATTGCTGGCCGCACCGGCACGGGCAAGAGCGTGTGTTTGAACTCGCTGATCGTGTCGATCCTCATGACAAGGCGTCCAGACGAGGTTCGCATGCTCATGATCGATCCGAAGATGGTGGAGCTGACCCCATACAAGTCGTTGCCTCATCTCATGCATCCGGTAGTGACCGACATGAAAAAAGCCGAAGCGATTCTGGCGTGGGCCGTTGAAAAGATGGAGGAGCGCTATTCGCTGCTGGCTAAGGTCGGCGTCCGTCACCTCTCGCAGTACAACCAGCTTGGCCGCGATGAGTTGCTTCGACGCATGCAGCCAGAGGGCCCAGAAGAGGCGGCCGCCATCCCCACTACGATGCCCTACATCGTGGTGGTCGCCGATGAAATTGCCGACATGATGATGACCGCTGGCAAGGAAATCGAGCAACACATTATCCGCTTGGCACAGAAGAGCCGCGCGGTGGGTATTCATCTTGTTCTTGCCACACAGAAGCCAACGGTGGACGTGATCACCGGGCTGATCAAGAGCAATCTGCCAGCCCGTATCGCATTTCAGGTGGCCAGCCGCACCGACAGCCGCGTGGTGCTGGATGAGTGTGGGGCGGATCGCCTGCTCGGCAATGGCGACATGCTCTTCCTCTCCCCAGGCACCAGCACGATCGTGCGAGGCCAGGGCACATTTGTAAGCGACGAAGAAATTGGCCGCGTGATGGCGGCGATCGGCACCAGCGAGCCGCAATACGCCCAAGAATTGGTCAATCTCCAGCCGGCGCCCTCAGGCGATCTGCCAGCTGGCGGCTCACCTAAGCTGCGAGACGAACTCTACGAGGCTGCCGTGGAAGTGGTGATCCGTGAAGGCCGAGGCAGCGTGTCGCTTTTGCAGCGTGCCTTGGGAGTGGGCTACGGCCGCGGTGCCCGACTCATCGACTTCATGGCCGAGGACGGCGTGGTTGGCCAGTACGCTGGCTCGCAGGCCCGCGAAGTGCTCCTCACGATGGAGCAGTGGGCCGTAAAAAATGGCACCACGGTGCCCCCACAGGACCCCGCCCCCCGTCGGCTCAAGATTCAACCTCACGCAGAGCCTGTTGAAATCATCCAAGACGACATTGAAGATGAGGCTGACGACGAAGACGAACGTGTATTTGACGCAGATCAGGGCCAAGATGACGATGACGACGATGAGTCAGATGATGGCGGCGACATTTCGGAAGACAACCAGGAGTACGACGCAGAGCTAGGAGTGCGTTGATAACGTCATCCTTGACGTTTTCGAACATCAAACACTCCGATACGATCCGGTTGAGCCAGAGTCCGCCGGATAAGAGTCAGAGTCCGCCGCACGGGGCGAGGGCATGCCAGCCGGTCCCGGATCCACTTATGCTTCTTCGCGGAGCAGTTGCGGCGGATCTTCCAGATCGTCCAGTTCGGCAGGGAGTTGGAGCTGCCGCATCGTTTCGTCCGTGCGTCGCATCCCCTCGGCCACTTCGTCCACCCGCTGCGCGATATCGCTGACGTCTCGCTTGGCCACTGCGCCCTCGGCCAACCCTGCGATCTTGGATTCCAGTCGCTCAAGCTCCGCGGCGACAACGTCGAGTTTTCGCTTTGCATCCTGGATATTGTGAAGCCTATCCCGGCTGGTGTGGAGGTGGTCTTCCAGCGTGGTGCGGAGCTGAGCCGAGTCGCCTTCTTTTTCAGGGGTCAGCTTCGCAAGACGAGCCTCAAGGTCTGCAATGCGACTCTGAATCGCTGCGTCATCGGTGTGAGCGATGAATTCTGAGAGCGTGGACGCACTCCAGATCATTCGCAGGTAACCCCACAGGAGCCGCTCGAGTGTTTCTGTTGAGCCGCTGTCGGGGGTTTTGTCATTTGGACCGCGCAGGCTGGCGGCGAGTTGCACCAACTTGCTGCAATGGCCACGGAGTTGATCAAATCTCGCAAGCAGTTCGGGAGGCAACGCCTTCCGGATGCGATCGTACGATTCGCGGGAACCGGTCGATTCGGCGTCGCGGCGAGCCTTGGCATCGTGTGCTTCGACGGCACTGCGAAAATGGTCGTTGGTCAGCATG
>CAIRDU010000316.1 GCA_903877395.1 uncultured Planctomycetaceae bacterium | reverse complement strand
CTACGCCTTCGACGCTCTGGAGCCTTTCATCGATGCTCGCACGATGGAGATCCACCACGACAAACACCACGCTGCCTATATCACGAACGTCAACAAGGCTCTGGAGGGCAATGCCCTCGGCGATCTGCCCGTAGACAAGCTCATTGCCGATCTAGAAAAAGTGCCAGAGGCCATTCGTACTGCCGTTCGCAACAATGGTGGCGGGCATGCCAACCACACGATGTTTTGGGAGTCGATGGGCAAGGGCAAAGGCGGCGAGCCTGCCGGCCATTTGGCAGAGGCCGTGCGGAGTGTGTTCGGCGGCTTCGACAAGCTGAAGGAAGAACTCACGAAGTCGGCGATGACTCGGTTCGGCAGCGGCTGGGCGTGGCTCTCGGCAGATCCTAAAGGCAAGTTGCTCATTGAAAGCACTGCCAACCAAGACAGCCCGATCATGCACGGTAACGTGCCGCTGGTGGGCATCGATGTGTGGGAGCACGCCTACTATCTGCTCTATCAAAACCGTCGCGCCGACTACGTCAACGCATTTTTTAACATCATCGACTGGGATACCGTCGGCAAGCGGTTTGCGGCTGTCAAGAAATAGGTAGCCCCGAACGAAAGACTGCTCTGCAAAGAGACAGTCCTGTCGGACCAAAAGCCCCCTGAATTGCCCAAGTGCCGGAGAGCGGCCATCTGCTCTCCGGCACTTTTTTTGGGTTTTGACTTGTCTGGTGTGACGACGGCGTGTGGATCCTACCCGGGGGTGTGGTGGGGCCGCCGGATGGCGTTGACTTCGCGGGCCAAAAAAATCTATTCCCCACCCAACAAGAACCCATCGCGTGGTGGGCCACAGGCGTATGGAGCAGTGGCGGCCGGGAGATTTTTCACATGGATATGTATCCAGAGCGTTTGAACGATGGTGATCGCAGCAGTGGCAGGCGGCAGATGTCCAGCCTTTTGGCAGCCAGTCTGTCGGCTCTCATCGTCGCGATGAGCAGTTTTGCGGCGGGCTGTCGGGGCGGTGCCACCTCATTTGCCGCACCGTCGTGGTGGTCGCTTGGCGGTACGAACCCAGCCGATGCTGCAAAGCTCACAGCCGCACCGCCCTTCGAAGGCAAAGCTGGCGCCATTGAAAAACCATCTGTCTCAGCTATCCCCTACCCTACGACAACAACGCCGACCAGCTATGCCGTTGCCGATTTGGCAAAAGGCTCAACTGGGGCAACACCACCGGTTCTGGCCGCCGCCGTCGAGCAGCAGCCGGTGATTTATGGAACGACTCCGCCGCCGCAGGCAGCACAGCCACCGGCTTTGGCTGGCAACACGATTCCGCAAAAAGTTGGCGAGCCTCAGGTGGGCCCCTACGCAAACCTGTCTGGTCAGCCAGCCCCGCCCACTGCTGGCCCCAGCACTCCACCGATGGCTACCGCAACGGCCTCCGCACCGCTCTCCACGCCGATGGCGCAGAGCAGGGAGCCGCAGGCGGCCAGCACAGGCAGTGCGTTTCCGGCTACAGCGGGGTACGAGCCCGTAGGGACCAGGGTGGCCGACAGCCGAGGTGTCGATCCCTACCGCTTGCCCGCAGGCCCATCGGATGCGTTGCCAGCAGATGCCGAAGCCTCTAGGTATTCCAACAGCAGCCGGTTTGGAGGCGGGCAGACCCCAGCCGTTTCCGCCGCGCCGCCAACTGCGCCGATGACCACGCCAACTGCGCCGATGACCACGCCAACTGCGCCGATGACCACGCCAACTGCGCCGATGACCACGCCAACTGCGCCGTCTGTCAGGCGTCCTGATCCTGGGTACCGGCCGGCCAGCACGTCCAGCTACCGACCCTCGCAAGCGATCCTCGTGGAGAGCGCCCCTGCGTCGCCTCCCTCGGCAGTGCGAACCGCAGCGTACGAAGTACCTGCGATGCCAGAGCGGTAACAGCGGGTTTCAAACGCGTTGAAGGTCGAGGGCGGCTTACCAGCCCATGACCATATTCGACTCAATCACTTTTCGTGCGCGGTCCAGATCGTCGCCTGTCTCGTGCATGTACAGCCGAATGGCATGCAGTTTGTCGCCCGATGCCTTGGAGAGGCATTCCCTCGCCGTGCTGCACGGATTATTCAGCGTTGTGGTGAGACCCAACGCCGATTTTGAAATCACCCACGTGTCTCGCGGACGTCGGGTGAGTCGCACAACTTGTTCGCCAGGATAGGCGTCTTCCACAACGGCTGCCGCGCCCTGCTCGTCGGCTGCCCACGAGATAATGATGTGGGCGAGGGTCTCAATTTCATAGAGTGGCATCGCGTTGGGTCCCTATAGGAAATAGCGGCTCGGCAGCTGACTTCAGATAATGGAGACCTTACGCCACATCCCCCACGGGAGTCAATTGTTGCGGGCGACGTGCGAACTCGGGGTGTGTGGACTACGATAGGGTGAGTTGGCTCGCCACGGAGGTGTCTTGCAATGCGTTACGACCGAAATGGTTTTCCGATTCCACCTGACTTTGGCGTGCCATACTCTGGTGTGTCCGATGCCGGTTCGCCCGATGAAGCGATGCCTCGCCGTGGCGTAGGTTCACGAAAGAGACTGGTGGTGCTGGCCATTGTGGCCGTTGGGCTGGCGGTGGTCGTGGTGCCGGAGATGATGCCCACGGTGCGGCAGATGGTTGTGGAATGGTCGCTGGAGCGGGCTGGAGCGTGCGAGGCACGCAACGACTTGGGCGGAGCGATCGCCGACATGAGCCGCGCGATCCGTTGGCACGGCGACGACGTTGATCTGCTCTGCGTGCGGGCGATGCTGCGATTGGAAGACCGGGACGCCGTAGGTGCCCTGGCAGATGCCACTCATGCCGCTGCGATTGCACCGACAGCGGCGCAACCGTTGCGCGTGCGGGCGCTTGTGCATGCGGTGCTGGGGCAAGGGGATGAGGCAATTGCCGATGCGGAAATGGTTGTTGCTTTAGCCGCACCGGGCGATTCAGAGACGCTCAACCACCGAGCTTATATTCGCGCCATCGTTGGCCGCGAACTGCCGGCCGCACTTCGCGATATCGATGCGGCGATTGGATCGCTTGGCAAATCGTCGCCCGAGTTGCTCGACACTCGCGGGTTTCTACTCCATCTTTTGGGCCGTCACCAAGAGGCAATAGATCAACTCAATCTGGCCATCGACGGCATGCAGCAACAGCGACGACAGTTGGGCCTGCTGGCTGGACGCATGGATCGCAGTGAACTGACTCGCAGGCTGCGGGCGCTCGACCACGGCTTGGCCGTAATGCTCCAGCATAGGGCGATGGCCTGTCAGGAAGCGGGCCTCACCGAGCAGGCCAAACAGGATTTTGAACTTGCGAGAAAGAAGGGATTCGACCCAAGTCGAGGCATCTTTTAGGAAGAGCGGCCCGCCCTTTTTCCTCCGCCCTTTTTCGAGCGTGAAAAGCCGCTATACTCAAATCTGTTGCGAGGCGGTTACCCGTTGTCGCCGGAGAGTCGGTGCATGCGGTGTTGGCTTGCGTGCAAAGGTTTCCGGCTTCCCACGGGGGTGTAGCTCAGTTGGTTAGAGCGCCAGCCTGTCACGTTGGAGGCCGCGGGTTCGAGTCCCGTCACCCTCGCTTTTCGCCTCGCCACTAGGATTGTTTTCTGCGGAGTGCGTCCGTGAGGGCCAGTCCTGTCAGTCCGTTGAAAAAGTCTGTGTCTTCTGTCGTGTCGCGTGCTGCGATCATCACGGGTGCTGCGAGTGGTTTGGGTCGTGCCTTGGCCAGCCAGTTGGCTGCCGCCGGCTGGCGGTTGGCTCTGGTGGATCTGCCCGGCACCCCGGTTGCCGATCTGGTCGAGGCTTCGCGGGCCAGTGGCTGCGAGGCGATCGTGGTGGTTTTCGATGTTAGAGATAGTGACGCTTGGCGGGCGTTGCACGAGCGATTGCGAAACGAGTGGCCGTCGCTGGAGATGCTTGTAAACTCCGCCGGAGTGGGCGCGACAGGCGAAGTTGGCCGCCTACCGGAAGAACAGTGGCGGCGAGTAATCGATACGAATCTCATCGGCACCGCTTTAGGGTGCGAAACGTTTCTGCCGTGGCTGCGAGCCCATCCCACTGGCTCAACGTTGGTCAATGTCGCCTCGGTGGCTGGCATACTGAGCCTGCCGTCGATGGCAGCGCACTCCGCAAGCAAGGCGGGAGTCATTGCGCTCTCCGAGGCGATTGCGGCAGAGTGCAGTCGTGGCCGTTCCGGCGTGACTATCGTGTGCCCAGGTTTTTTTCGCTCCGGGCTCCTCGATTCGTGGCACTTCTCTGCGGAGGTTGAATCGAGG
>CAIRDU010000315.1 GCA_903877395.1 uncultured Planctomycetaceae bacterium | reverse complement strand
CGTAGAGCATAAAACGGCCAGCAGCCAGGACGCGGTGATCGTGCGGATTCGCACAGACACAGGACTCGAGGGAATCGGCGAGGCCGATTCCCAGCCGGAAGTTGTGAAGGCGATCATCGATGCGCCGTTCAGCCATACCATCGCCTGCGGTCTTCGCGAACTCCTTTTGGGTGAGAATCCACTCGAGACCGAGCGGTTGTGGCAGAAGATGCACCGTCGCACGATGTATTTTGGCCGCTCGTCTGTGACCATTACGGCCATGGCCGCGATTGACATGGCTTTGTGGGATTTGAAGGGAAAGCATTTTGGAGAGCCCATCCACCGGTTGCTCGGAGGCAAACAACACAACACGATTCAGGCCTACGCTTCAATCCTCTTCGGCCGCGACGGCCAAGAGACTCAGGCGATAGCCGAACGCTGGAGAACATTCGGCTATCGAGCGATCAAATTCGGTTGGGAACCGATGGGACAGAACGAAGCTCTCGACATCGATCTAGTACGGGGAGCGCGGGCCGGAATCGGCGACGGAATGCTTTTGATCGATGCTGGCTGTGTGTGGGATGCCCGGACGGCCTTGCGGCGAGCGGAGGCCTTTCAAGACTACCGAGTCGAGTGGCTGGAAGAACCGCTACGGCCCGATGATGTGGCTGGATATAAGTGGCTCCGCGATCGCTCGCCACTGCCGATCGCCGCCGGCGAGGAGGAGTGTGGCCGCGAATCGTGGCGAGCGTTGATCGAGGCAGCGGCGCTGGATGTCTACCAGGTTGACCTAGCTCGCAACGGATTCACCGACGCCGACTACATCAAACAGCGGGTCCAGGAAATCGGTGCCCGGCTGTGCAACCATTGCTACACCAGCCCAATCACCGCCGCCGCGAGCTTGCATTGGTTGAGCACATGCCGCGATGCCTTTCTATTTGAAGACTGCGTGGAGGATTCGCCACTGCGACACGAACTCACGCATGAGCCGATTCAGGCAACCGATGGCTGGATCGCCGTCCCGGACCGCCCTGGGTTGGGAGTGTCGCTCAACGAAGATTTCATTGCTCGCCATCTCGTAGCGCGGTCAGGCATGTAACGGCTATCAGCTCAAGCACAATTGATGCACCATGCAATCCACTTTTTCACATTTTCAAGTCACGCGACATCTTGCCGCAGGCTGGTTGCTCGCCTTGTTTTGTGCGGTGCTTTTTCCGGCCCTGCTGGCCAGAGCCACGGCCGACGACCAGCAGTCATTGGAGTTTTTCGAACGCAAGGTTCGCCCGCTTCTCGTTGAGCATTGCCAGCAATGCCACGGCCCGAAGAAACAGTGGGCTGGACTGCGAATGGATTCTCGCGAGGGATTGCTCAAGGGAGGCGAAAGCGGGCCGGCGATCGTGCCCGGCGATCCGGATGCGAGCGAACTTTTCAGCCGCGTGACCGACCAAGATCCAGAGGTGCGGATGCCACCCGCCGATTCCTCGCCGCCCCTTTCCGGCGACGAGGTGGCTTCACTCAAGCGTTGGATTGCGTTGGGGGCATTGTGGCCCACGTCTCCCACGCAGTCTGTGGATGCACAGAAGCTTGCACAGCAGAGGCATTGGGCGTTTCAGCCCGTCACGAAGCCAGCCGTGCCGGCAGTTCGTAGCCAGACGGTCGGAGACAATCCGGTCGACCGATTCATCGTCGAAAAACTGAAGGATCAGGGCCTCGAGCTTTCACCAGAAGCCGACGCTCGCACGCTGTTGCGTCGGGCCAGTTACGATCTCATAGGGATGCCTCCGACTGCTGAGGACGTCGCTGCGGTGGCTCAAGATGCCAGAGGCTATGAGCGTGCGATCGATCGGCTCTTGGAGTCGCCACACTATGGCGAACAGTGGGGCCGCCATTGGCTGGACGTGGCCCGCTACTCCGATACCAAGGGATATGTTTATGCCAGAGAGGAGCGATTCTTCGTCCACGCCGCAGCCTATCGCGACTGGGTGATCAGAGCCTTCAACGACGACATGCCCTACGATCGTTTCGTGCTTTTGCAGATAGCAGCCGATCAGGTAGCCCCCGGGGATCCTGCCGCATTGGCTGCCACTGGCTTCCTCACGCTCGGCCGTCGTTTTTTAGGAGTTGCCGCAGATATTATCGACGACCGAATCGATGTGGTGGGTCGCGGTCTGCTGGGACTGACAGTGAGTTGTGCCCGCTGCCACGATCATAAATACGACCCCATTCCGACGGCCGATTACTATTCCCTCTACGGTGTCTTTCAAAACTGCCGGGAGCGGCAACTCGCGATCCCGAGGCCGCCGGATGCGGCTCCACCAACGCCTGAATTTGAGGCCGGTCTGGCTGAGCGACAAAAAAAGGCAGATGCGCTGACTGCCGCTTCCCGCGCCGAGGCTGCCTCGCGGATCCGCGAGCGACTCGGAGAGTATCTCTTGGCCCAGCGGCATTTGGATGACCACCCCGTGGTCAACACGCAGATCACCACGAAGGATGACCTCCTTTCGGGGATCGTGCGTTCCTTCGAATCCTTTCTGGCCCGTGCAAAACGCAACTGCGATCCGGTCTTTGTGCCGTGGATTGCCTTGGCTGCGTTGGAGGATCAGGAATTTGCTGAGGCAGCAGTTCGCCTCTGCCGAGAGTGGCAGCAGCCTGGCACACACGTGAATGGAAGGGTTGCCCGCGCATTCGCGGTACCACCCACTTCTCCGAAAGACGCAGCTGATCGCTATGCGGCGTTGGTGCGAGAGATCGATGCCGAGTGGATCGCAGCGTGCAACGAGGCGAAACTCGGGGGCCGGCCGGAGCCGACGTCGCTCCAAGATTCGGATTCCGAAGCGTTTCGGCAGGCGATCTATGGGTCGGATTCGCCGTGCGTGATTCCAGACGAGCCCATCGTCAATACCGAACCTTACTGGGATTCAGCCACGGTCGTATCCCTCTGGAATCATCAGGCGGAGGTGGATCGCTGGCTCCTCAAACACCCCGAATGCGCCACGATGGCGATGCCCCTTTTTGACTGTAACCATCTCGAAGAACAAGCCATTTTTCGCCGAGGCAACTCGGCCATGAAAGGAGATATCGTTCCCCGACAATTCCTCGGAGTGGTCTCGGGATCCAGCCGGCAGCCGTTTACCAAGGGCAGCGGACGGCTGGAGATGGCCCAGGCGATCGTGGATCCCACCAATCCGCTCACCGTGCGGGTGTGGGTCAATCGCGTGTGGATGCACCACTTCGGCCAGGGACTCGTGACCAGCCCGAGCGATTTTGGTGTTCGGTCGTCGCCGCCGAGCCACCCCGAATTGCTCGACTGGCTGGCGCAGGAGTTTGTGGCCCATGGCTGGAGCACGAAGTGGCTGCACCGCACGATCATGCTTTCGGCGACGTACCGGCAGTCGTGCGCCGGGCCAAACAGCGAGGCCGTTCGGCAATTGGCAATCAGCCGCGACCCCGAGAATCGCCTCTTGTGGCGGATGAATGTCCGCAGGCTGTCGATGGAAGCAATGCGAGACACTATGATCGCCGTTGCCGGCGAGTTGGATGCCACTCAGAGGGGCCCAGTGGATCCTTTCAAGTCGGGGGCAGACGGCTTTCGTCGTTCCGTCTATATGTTGATCGATCGCCAGTTTCTGCCAACGGCCTTCAACGTCTTCGACTTTGCCAATCCCGATCTCCACACGCCGCAGCGGTCGGAAACAACAGTGCCCCAGCAGGCTCTGTTTGCGATGAACAGCCCATTTGTGGCCGACCGGGCGCGGTCGATCGCAAAACAAACAGCAGGAGAGGTCTCGCCGGAACGCCGCATTCGACTGCTGTTCCAACGAGTGCTGCAACGCCAGCCAACCGCCGATGACATGCACACCGGCTTGGCGTTTGTCGCAGCGGCGACCGAATCGCACTCCCCGTTGTCGGGTGCCGTTTTGGAAGCGTCACAGGCCGCGGACGCCAGCGGACTCACGCCCTGGGAACAGTTTGCGCAGGTGCTGCTGATGTCGAACGAATTTATGTTTATGGATTGACGCTCATGGCCCCATCTCCTCACGAAAACATTCGCTTGCCCCGCCGCGAACTCCTGTCGCGCGCCGGTATCGGCCTCGGCATGCTGGGGCTCTCTGGGCTCTTGGCAGACGAGGGGTTGCTGCATGCTGCGGCAACCGACTCCGAGCAGCCACTGCGGCCCAAGCGGCCGCATTTTCCTCCGCGGGCTACACGCGTGGTGCATTTCTTTCTCAACGGTGGGCCATCCCACATCGATACGTTTGACCCAAAGCCACTGCTCCAGCGGTACGCAGGCCAGCCGTTGCCCCAGAGCTTTGTGACCGAGAGAAAAACAGGCGGTGCGATGCCGTCGCCATTCTCATTTAAGCGTTACGGCGAGAGCGGGCTGGAGGTTAGCGAATTATTTTCGCGCACGGCTCAGCATGCCGACGACATTGCCGTCATCCGATCGATGGTGGCCCAAGTGCCAAACCACGAGCCCTCGCTCATGCTGATGAATTGCGGTGACTCCGTGCAGTCGCGGCCAAGCTTCGGCTCGTGGTTAATGTATGGGCTGGGAACGGTGAACCAAAATCTGCCGGGATTTGTGGCGATGTGTCCAGGGGGATATCCCGTGAAGGGGGCGGCGAATTGGCAATCGGGATTTCTGCCAGGAACCTACCAGGGCACATCCATCGACCCGAAGCTCGGCGATATCCAGAAGCTCATCGAGAATATTCGTAGCCCGCATGCGTCGATTGCAGTGCAGCAGCAGCAGCTGGATCTGCTGCGATCGCTCAACGATGCTCATGGGCGGGATCGAGACGACGACAGATTGGAAGCACGCATCCAGTCATTTGAGTTGGCGTTTCGCATGCAGAGCGAGGCGGCCGAGGCCTTTGATATCTCGCGGGAGCCAAAGCACGTGCGGGAGATGTACGGCGAGGGCGTTCACGG
>CAIRDU010000314.1 GCA_903877395.1 uncultured Planctomycetaceae bacterium | reverse complement strand
CTCACTGAATCGGCCGCCGAAACGAGCGATTCATCGCCACCAGATGTAGCCAACACGCGTTCCAGAAAATCACGATGCGAGGCGATCAGCAGATGGCCGTTGGCAACGGTTACCGCCGAATGCGGCAACAGTTTTTCCTCCCGCTCCCGGCGCTTGCCTCGGCGGACATGTGTATCGCTCTCCCCATCGGCATGTGCCACTGCGCCGCCTGGTGTCTCTACTTCCAGAGTCGGAATGGCCATCGAGCGATCGATCAACTCCCAGACAACGTGCCCGGCGATCTCAATTTTCTGCATATCAGGGTCGGTGGACATACTCTTTGCCACCGTTGCCGCGACTCGCTCGGGATCGGTTGCTTCAATGGCAATCACCAACCGCTCGCTGTCGGTGCCGATGGGTGTTGTGTAGTCGCTGATCAGAGTCACTTGCTTGCCAAGGCAGGCGACCAAATCTTTTTCGACATCAATCTGCGGGCCGTCTGGATCTTCTTTGAGCGATGCAATCACGTCGTCAAACACACCTTTTTCACCTACGATGTCATCCACGAGCGACTCGGCCGAGGCAAATGCTGCCTGGATATCCCACCGCATCGCTACCCAACTCGACACACCCCGCGGCACCCACGCCAACGGCACGATGCTCTTGGTGTTTGGAAACTCCAAGATGCGGGCTGCCAGATCAAAACGATCGGCCGCAAAGGGCTCGCGGCCCGGCAACGGCGGGGCGTAGACAAGCGTGTGGTGCCGGGCCTGATGCACGCCATCGTCGAACAGCACCACGCCACCGGCCCCCTGCACCGCATCGAAGCCCTGCCGAGCAATGATGGCCACATAGTCCGGGCCCTTCCGCTTCTCGCGAGGCGGGTTGGCGGCTTGGTGCACCTTGGCGTACGCCAGTGGATCCACAAACCAACGCACAGGCGAAGCATTAACGGGTAGTTGCTTTTCGCACCGTAGCTTCACCGCGGCAAATGCCGGCAACGTTGCCAGCGAATCCTTGCGGCCTTGTGACAACGTGCTTAACACCTGCGCAACGACTGCGGGATTGTCGCCAATGACGAGCGCCGATGCCGCAACAGCAAACACCACGCGGCGGGGCTGCGCGGCCGGAATGGATGCCTCTTGCGGAAGTACAAACACCGTGATTGCAGGAGCAGTGCGATCGCCGGCTGACTTTGTGGCCTTCTGTTCAAGCAGTCGCTTGGTAATTGTTTCTAAAAGCGCTCGGGTTTCAGGTTCGTGACCAGTGGTATCTACCAACAGCACCGTGGCCAGCGTGCCTGGCTCCGGTTCGATCGCAGCAATCGCCAACTCCCCTCCAGGAATCTTCTCCAGATCCTCCAGCGTCAGGCCTAATTTGCCGAGTCGCTGCTTGCCTGCACTCCGCATTTGGGCGCGAAAACTCTCGACAAATGCTTTCATGTTTGGGTCTTTGAGCAGTTGTCCGTAGTCGGTTCGATCAAAGCTCTCCTGGAGCCCCTTTGGATTGGAAATGCTCAGCCAAGCCCGCGTCGTGACCGGAAAAACGGTTTCGCTGGGCGGAAACGAGCCAGTCGCCGCAACGCTCGTGGCTGCAAGCATGCATACCATGCACGGCATAAACGCAATGCCAAAGACACGGCTGCCGAGGAGATGCCACCGGCTGCTGTTAATCCGAGCCAACGTATTTCCGTACACGGCAATGTACTCCTTTGATGATCCTAGGCGGGCTGCACCTTCGGCGGCCCTTTGCTGAAGTTAGAAGTTTGGCATGAATCCACGGTTTGCTCAACATCACTTCGAAGACCCCTCGGAAACCCGTTCCGGGAGACGGGGAAGGCTGGGCAGGGAAACGCAACTGCTCCATGCACCATTGGGATCGCCACACGCCATCGCCCAAAGGAGCAGCATGGCCAACGCGAGGCAAAGCGATACGGCCAGCGATGTTTCTCCCGATCCACCGGCCAGTGCGATTGCCTTGGAGAGTATCGCCAGTGAGACAGCCGCGGCGACCAGCACACTCACCGTCGCGATTGCCGCCACGCCGCCGTCGGCAGTTCCCGCCAGAACCACAGCCGCTACCAGCGGGGGCCAGCCCAGAATGGCCCCGTACACGAGAGCCGTCGTAGTAGCTACACGGTCGCAGCCGACGTTCAAGAAAGCTCTTCGGATGCTCTGTAAAAAGATCCTTAACTTCCGGTCAGTCCACCCACCAGAGTAAGCGGCAGGCCTTTCCGCAGCCGAGCGGTAGAGCGGCTGCCAGGCCCGTCGGTGGACCACTCCATCGCCTAGCGTTGCCTGCGGAATCGCAAGACAGACAAACCAGCCTACGGCCATCACAACGTAGAGACTAGCGTGGTCCGGAGCCAAAAACAGCCAGCCCACCATTCCGACCAAGGCCATTGCCATAGCCAGTATCGTAAGCCATCGCCGTAATGCCTCGGGTTGGG
>CAIRDU010000313.1 GCA_903877395.1 uncultured Planctomycetaceae bacterium | reverse complement strand
GATCGAGCCGCTGCGGAAGAAGCTTCCCGTGGAGCAAGTGGATGCCGATCTGTTGCGGTACACGGCATACCCTGCAGTGGGCCGGACGCACAGCGAGGTGGCCTACAACCAGAACGATCCGTTCCGGCTCTCGTGGGTTCTTAGCTTTCTGGCCATGGGCGCCTTTGCCTTGGCATTTGGCCGCGCCCGTGGGCCAATGTTCTGGCTGGGAACGTCGCTGTTGATCTGTGAACTGGTCTGGACGGCAACGGCCTTTGCCTCCCGAATCGCCATCACCGGCTGGGCACCTGTTACCAACATGTACGAAACGGTGATCTATGTGCCGTTTTTCCTCTCGCTTCTAGGACTCTTTTTTCTCTTGGCCCCAGCCTGCGGACGAGGCGTGCAAGATGCATGGCGGTTGACTGCTCTGCCGCCACCGCTGGACTCGCTCATTGCCGGAAAGGCAACCAGATGGAATCGACAGCAATCTCGTGCGAAGGGGGAAGGCACATGGAATCTTCTCAACTGGCTGCTGCTTGGGCCGCGAGTGGCCGGCTCAGCGATTGTGCTCTGGGTACTGGCGATGGCACCGTATGCCGCTGGGAGTCGCACGATTATCAATCTGCTACCGCAGGCCGACATCGATCGTTCGATTCCAAATCTCAACAATCTCGTCGTCTGGATCGTCGGCATCAGTATGCTGGCACCAGCGGTCTGGTATCTGCCTCGCGTGGCACTCACCGCGCTGGTGTCCATCATCACGGTGCCGAGATCGTTGGCTGGTGGCTTTCTGCGCACTGTGCTGCCTGATGTGTATGCCCGACAGTCGTTTGGGCTGGTTGTCACGGCGGTTGCATTTGCAGGCACATTCATCGCCTGGTTTTTCCCCATCCCTGGCAAACAGTTCAGCCCGCTGCAGCCGGTGCTGCGAGACAACTTCTGGCTCACGATTCACGTGCTCACGATCGTCTCGAGCTACGCCGCAGGTGCGCTGGCGTGGGGGCTGGGCTGTTTGTCGCTGGGCTACTATCTCTTAGGTAGCTACCGGGCATCGGCCGCGGGGAGTGGCCGGGGAAACAGTCCGCCGGAAGACTGCGCATCGCTTGCTGGCTTTATCTACAAGGCAATGCAGGTGGCCGTGCTCCTGCTGGCTGCAGGCACAATCTTGGGAGGCCTGTGGGCAGACGTATCGTGGGGCCGCTTCTGGGGCTGGGATCCAAAGGAGGTGTGGGCTCTTGTGTCGCTCTTGGCCTATCTCGTGATTTTGCACGGCCGCTATGCTGGCTGGATCGGCAACTTTGGCTTGGCCGCAGGCAGCGTGCTGGGAGCGGCCGTCATCGGCATGTCGTGGTATGGCGTCAACTTCCTGCTGGGGGCCGGGCTACATTCTTATGGCTTTGGACAGGGCGGACAGACGGAATTTTTTCTGTTCCTAGGTGCGAATTTCCTGCTGCTTGGAGGGGCTGCGTGGCGTTATAAGCTGGAAACTGCCGACCGGCCAGCGGCGGCGAAACAGGCGAGTCAGGCCTGATGCCGAGTTGCCTAATAGGCCGCCAGCCGCGGCCCAGCAATGGATCGCTGCGGTTGGACGAGCGAGTCTGTGCCGCGAACTGCCAGACGGTGGTTTCAGCGGCCGTCAAACGCATCGCGATGGCTCCTTCGCCGCCGGTGTGAATCACGGTGATGCGATGCCTGTCTGCCCGGGCCTCTTCGTAGGCTCGCCGCACCTGGTTCCAACTGGATCCCCCAATGCCGCTTACAAAAACCCAATCGGGAGCCGTGGCCTTGGCAAGAGCCGGCGGCAGGCTGGTGCGGCTGCCGTGATGCGGCGCGATGAAGGCATCGCACGTATCGGGATCAGCAGCCACGAACTGAACCATGGCGTTTCCTTCTAGGTCGCCAGTGAGAAGCAGCCTGCGCCCCGCCGACTCGATCGCCAGCACAAGGCTCGTTTGATTATCGCTCTCCGAACGATCGCTGCCCGAAGGCCTACTCCCGCAGGCTCGTTCGCAGCTGCCAGGCTGCTCTGGCGCAGGGTGCAACACGCGCACCCGGCAGAGAGCGTCAAACGGGATCGAGTCACCGGCATGGACGGTGCGAATCGGGATACGCAGCAGATGCACGCGGCCGAGCACCTCACCCACAGCCAGCGAGCGGCTGTCCAGAAAGGCTTGTGACACCACAAGCTCTCCCACAGAAAAACGCTCCAGTAATTCCGGCACGGCGTTGAAGTGATCGGTGTCTGCGTGTGAAATAACAAGCCTATCAATGTGATTGATGCCCGCGCTCCACAGCACAGCCGACATCGCGCGGCGAGCTGCGGCAGGCGCACCTAAGCGTCCGGCGTCGTAGACCAACACTCGATTGGTGGGGCTGCGCACAACGATCCCGCAGCCATGCCCCATAGCAGCCACCACCGCCTCAAGTGCCAGCGGCCTCGGAAAAAGAATTCCGGTTGCAGCCACGCCCAAGAACCCCACGCCAATCCATACGCCAGCCACCGCACACCACGTGGCTATGCGCTTGAGCCGTTGGCTTGGCAGTGCCATGAGCGTTGTCGCGATGAGCACATACCAACCGGCCACCCACCATGCCGGCGGCCCCGAAACCCACGCGTAAGCCCCGGGCAGGCTGGCAGCCCACGTCACAATCCAATCGATGCACTGGAGCGTTGTATCGCATGCAATGCCGAAGAGACCAGCCAGCAGAGACGAAAACGGCGCCGCGGCCAGGCACAGAAACCCCCACCCCATCGCCATCGCCACCAAGGGTGCGATGACCGGATTGAGGACCAGACCAATCGGGCTCACCACATGAAACCAAGCCGCCACCACTGGGGCTGTCACCGCCCAGATTGCCGCGCCGACCAGAAACACATCCAGCACCTGCCGAGCGTACCGGCGAGCCCACCTGTGGAGTGGCGGCCGGCTGCGTTGGATAAGCCTATCAATCGGATCGCCGCTGGCACGCTGCGAGGGAAGGGCGGCTGCCGCTGCGATGAGCACGGCGGTCGACACAAATGAGAGCTGCGTGCCAATCCTAAATATCTCCGGCGGATGCCAAAGAAGCACGAGGATTGCGGCCACAGCTAATGCGTTCAGAGCCAGCGAGCGACGGCCCACCAGAGCAGCCAAGCAGGAGAGCCACACCAGCAACGTGGCACGCACGACGGGTGTCTCGGCACGCACGAGTAACATGTACAGCCCCGTACACAGGGCCACTGACACAAGCGACCATCCGTGCGGCACGGCCAAGGTGCGCAGCACCTTCAAAAGCGCCAGCGCTAAGATTCCAACGTGCAGCCCGGAGATTGAAAGAATGTGAATCGTGCCCGTGACCAGAAACTCACGCGACTCTTCGCTCGGCAGCGACTCGCGGCTCCCCAAGAGCAGCGCAGCAGCCAGCGGTGCCCGCTCGGGCGACACATGCTTCCGTAGCACCGCAATGCCGTTGGTGCGCACTCGATCAATCATTGCCGTCAGCGACAGGAGTGGCGGAGGAGACAGGATTTCAATGCAATCCATGCCGGGCGATCGCACGATCGACAGACACCGTAACGATCTGGCGCGCTCGCGGAAATCAAATTCACCAGGATTCAACGCCGGAGAAGGCCGAAGGCCGCGGCCAAAAACTCTCACGCGACTGCCCGCGGTGAGCGATGGGGGCGGTCCATCCAGAATGACTACAGCACGGCCGGAGGCCCCTCGCCACCGACTCCCATCCCGCACAGCCTGCACGGCCACTATGCACTCACTCGATGGTCCAAGGACGATGCCACGTAATAATTCTGGCGACGGTGGCGTGAGCAATCGGGGCGACTCGACGACAGTACCCTGGATGGCAATTGGTACGGGCGATTCCGTCAGGCTCCACGCCAATTCGTCAGCCCCGAAGAGGTCGTACCGCACAACCGACCACCCGGCGCCGCCACAGGCAATGGCCACAGTCAACGGAATGACGGCCAGATTGCCAGCGGCACATGTTGCGACGCCACTGGTACTTGAGGAACGATCCTTCAGCAAAATCCTCCGATCGCATGCCAGCAAAATCCACAACGCCAACGATCCCGTCGCAGCCAGCCACCAGACACGCTCGGAAATCCCCGCACAGGGCCCAATGGCGCAGCCCGTTGCCAGCACGATGGCGACACACACCAGCGGCCGGCTGGGCAGCGGTTCGCGACGGCACATTCTCCGTGCACTCTCCAAGAGCGATGCCGCAGCCTGATAGCCAGTTTCAGCGACTCGCTGGCAATTCTCGTTCCAACAATCTGCCGTAACACAGCACCAATCGACTGCTGCGTATCCGTATTCCTTGGTCGAAGCCATCGGAGCACTCCCACGGAATGGGAACCCGAGTGTGAAAATGCGGCAACTCGCTCTCTCTATCTATAAAGACGAGCGCGGCGGCAAAAAGGGGCAACGGCCAGGAAAGACTCGCAGAGATTACGTG
>CAIRDU010000312.1 GCA_903877395.1 uncultured Planctomycetaceae bacterium | reverse complement strand
TGCCTGGCCTCGGCCAAGGGTAACAATTGCACCGTCACGGGCACGGCGGCAAGTGTGGCTTGGTTCGCCATTGCTTCGATCTGCTCGAGCGTGTCGTGGCCGACGGCGCTGGTGTGTGTAAAGTCAAATCGCAACAAGTCGGCATCCACTTTCGATCCCTGTTGCACAGCATGCGGGCCCAGGAAGTGTTGTAATGCAGCATGGAGCAAGTGCGTGGCGGAGTGGGCGCGGCGGATCGCGGCGCGGCGGTCGGCATTCACGCTAGCGTGTACCGAAAGGCCTAGGTCGAGTCCGCCCTCTCGCAAATGGCCAACGTGCAGCATAAATCCGCCCTCTCGCTGCGTATCGATCACTTCAAATCGTCCGCCGGGCCACTCCAACCAACCCGTGTCGCCCACCTGCCCGCCGGATTCGCCGTAGAATGCTGTCTGGTCGAGCACGACGGTCACTGCCGCAGTATGCCCTACTTCTCGCAGTGTTTCGCAGAGGCGATCCTGCGCAATGATGCCCACCACCTTGCCGTTTGTTTCGGTCGTTTCGTAGCCGCAGAATTCCGAGCCGTGCATCGCTTTTTTGAGTGCGTCGAGCGGGCCCGAACTGAACACCTCCGCGCGGTTGCCTGCCCCTGACCGCTGGCCGTGCGCATCCATAGACTCGCGGAAGCCTGTCCAGTCGAAGGCGCAGTTGCGTTCGGCGGCCAGAGTTTCCAGGAGTTCTGGTGGAAAGCCATACGTTGTGTACAGCTCGGCAGCATCGCTGCCGCCAACGAGCCCTGCTCCGGATCGTTCGATCGCCGTGAAAAGCTTTTCGATGCGATCGAGACCGCCGTCGATCGTCGCGAGAAACGACTCTTCTTCACGCTTGATCACGGCAGCCACACGGTCGACTGTGTCGGCTAATTCGGGGTACGGCTTCCGCATCATCTCGGCGACTGTGCCCGGGAGTTTGTGGAGGAATGGCTCCTGAATTCCCATCTGTCGGCCGTCCAAGACGGCCCGGCGCAGGAGTCGCTTCACAACGTATTTTTCTTCGTTGTTGCCCGGCAGCACGTTTTCGTGAATCGCAAACGTGCAGGCCCGCACGTGGTCGGCGATCCGACGCATGCGTCGGCCGTTATCGTCCCCTGGCACATACTTCTGGTGACACACCTCTCCCACAGCCTCAACGAGTGGCCGAAGAATATCGATGTGGAAGTTGCTGTCGACGCCCTGCAGCATCGCGCAGGTGCGTTCGAGGCCCATGCCTGTGTCGATGTTGCGACTAGGGAGCGGACGCAGGTTGTCAGGCAGCGGGCCGACACGATTGAATTGCGTAAATACAAGGTTCCAGATTTCGACATCGCTGCCATCGGGCATCCTGTAGAAAATCTCACTGCAGGGTCCGCACACACCATCGGGCCCCTGCGTCGGGGCGCTTGCCGGCCAGAAATTGTCGTCTTCGCCCATACGAGTGATCTGTGTTGCGGGCAGGCCCACTTCGTCCGACCAGATGCAGTAGGCCTCACTGTCATCCTGGTAGACAGTGATCGAAAGTTTGTCGGGGGCGATATTCAGCCACGCTCGGCTGGTCAGGAATTCCCACGCCCAAAGGATTGCCTCCCGCTTGAAGTAGTCGCCAAAGCTAAAGTTGCCCAGCATCTCAAAAAATGTGTGATGCCGCGCGGTGCGGCCCACGTTGTCGATGTCTCCTGTGCGCAGGCATTTCTGGCACGTGGTGGCTTGGGTGAACTCGAGTTTGCATTTGCCGAGGAAGTGATCCTTGAACTGGTTCATGCCCGCAGGAGTGAAGAGCACCGATGGATCCCACCGTGGCACGAGCACATCGCTGGGGCGGCGGACGCAACCCTTCGACTCGAAGAACGCTAGGTACGCTTCGCGTAAATCATCAGCCTTCATGGCAAGCAGAACTCCAGTGAACAGGGGACCACAAGCGGGAGGAACAACGCGATCACTCTAATATCCAGTCAGAAAACAGGCCACTCCACGCGAGGCAATTGGCTTCCGGGAAGCAGCCTCTTTGTATGAACGGCGGGTTTCGATGCGTCATTCACGGAGCGTTGTGGCTCTGCGGAGCAAAACGCCACGATGCCCAGAGCGATGCGACGCCTAAAGCACCCCGATGCTCATTTTCGAGGTCAGCGGTTCTATCAATGTGCCGTCGGGTCGGTCCTGCGACAGCATCAGTTGGAGAGGGCGCGCGTTGGCGTCGGCTGCCAACTCATGCGTGGTGGAATCTACTGCCATCAGCGGCATCAGGCACGTTGCATCGGGTTCGGATGCGGTTGGCTCTGTGGCGACGAAAGCATCCGAAGGAAAAGCAATCCGCAAAGGTCGCATTGGGAGGGAGTGCGAGGCCGTGTCGGCGACACCGTACAGGCTGAATGCCCATGCCATGCCAGCAGGGATTGCAGTGGTATCGGGCGGGGTAGCGATTTCATTCTTGTTGGCGGCAAAATCACTATCCGGCGCAGCGGCCGCAAGAGCGAGAGGCACCCAGTCATCTGGAGCACTCAGGGCATACTCCGGCCAATCGTCGGTGGAGAGGGAGTCGTCGGTGTATTGGAAATCGTCTTTTAGAAACAGACACCAAGCGAGACTGTCTGCTTCGATGAGAGGGGCGGCAGGTGCACTTTCAAGCTCGCAGATGCTGGTATCGCACTCCCACGCAATCGGGCAGTCGGCCTCGCTTGTGAAGTCGGGGGCGGCCACTGCTGTGAGCATCGCGCGGCTCTCGAGTCGTTCCACGAAGAGAGGCAGGCGTGCCTGCGCGTAGAGTTGAGTCTGTTGTTGGCGGGCCTGCCTGCGGGCGTGGTGCATGGGTGGCTCTCTTTGCGGAGAAG
>CAIRDU010000311.1 GCA_903877395.1 uncultured Planctomycetaceae bacterium | reverse complement strand
CCCGAGAGCCCATACGAACATTTGAATTCCGCCAGCGCCTTCTCGTCGACGAGGTCGGACAGCGTGACGAGCGTGCCCTGTTCATCAACGGGCGTCCGGCAGGAGGAAAGGGCGATTCACGTCTGCGCCTCCGATCGTTTGGATACTGTTCCCGTTAGCCTCTCCAGACCGGAGCCGCAAACGGCGACCTCTACAGGCACTTGAGGAACTCCAGAACGGCCAGCCGCTGCTCCTCCGAAAGATCGTCGCCGAAGGTGTGACCGGTGTTGAGCATGCCGGTGTAGAGCTCCGGCTTCGTGGGGTCGACCTTCACGTTCTTAACGTTGGCAAGCGCCTGTCGAAGCGATTCCAATTGTTCCGGCGATCGCCAGTCGGGATCAAAAATCCGCACGTATGGCTCCTGTTCCATCTGCTCCAGGATCTGCTGGTGGCTCTTTGCCGATTCGTCAACAAACTTCCAACCGATGCGGGCCTGATCGTAGTTATTTGGATCGGTGCTGGTCGGCCGCATGGAGTATTTTCGGGGCCGGCTCGACGACTTAAGCAAATTGTAGACCGTGGGCACCGACGCATTGTGGAGATAGGGGCCGCGGGCCCAGATGCCCACCAAGGGTGGTGCAACATACTTGTGCGTCACCGTCACAGTGCCGCTCAGGAATCGCTTCTTCTCCTCGGCGTCCATATCAAATACTCCCGTGATCCGCAGCGGGTCGGTGCCGAGCTCATCTTGGTCCACGAGCGTGTTGGGGAAGCTCACGAGGTCGTAGGTTTTCGATCCGGTCTTTTTGAAGTCACCGTGGCAGCGCGCACAGGTCTCTAGGAAGACCGCGTGCCCCGCGTCGGCCTGCTCTTCACTGACGTCGCCGATGAACGGATACCGAGGCGTGGAGAGTGACTTGAAGTATGCGGGCACGCACTGCCTAAACACCTCGCGGGCATCGGCATAGTCGGCGCCGAGGTGATCGCGGCTGATGGCCATGGCGTAGGTCACATCGGCCACGTTGCCGGTAAAGCCGCCGTCGACATAGAGTCCTTGACCCTCTGTGCCAGCAGTCTTGTATTTGTAGTTGGTCCAAGGCAGGGGCTTGAGGAACGGAATCAGCGGCACCTGCCCCTCGATCTTCTTGGTGTAGCTGCTGCCGTGGTCGGCCACGAAAAACTTGTCGTAGCGGAGCAGGCTCGGCTTGAGCCCGTCGGGCCGGACCACGGGCACAAGGATTCCGAAGAAGTCTGCGGAGTCGACAAAGAACCGCGGGAGGTTTTTTGCAAACAGGAAGCCAGGGCTCGTCCCACCGCTTGTCGCTACGTTCTGATGGAATCGCTCGAAGTCGAGAAACGCGTTGGGGATGCCCTCCGCAAATCGCGGCTGGGGATTGTGGGGATCCGGATTCGTAAAGAGCATCGTCGAATGACAGAGCCGGCAACTCGAGACCATCCCGGGAGCACTGCCGCCGACGATGTTTGCCTGCGTGCGGATGAGCCCAAGCGCCACGGTGAAATCTTGGTGGCTCTCCGGCACCGGCGGGTGCAGGCCATAGCGGAGAAGCATCTCCCGCCACCAAGCCCGGCTGAATTCCCGCACCGCGTTCAGGCGGGCCTGCTCCGCCTCGTCGATAGCCTCCTCGGCCCACGTCTCATTGAGCGTCTCCAAACCGTCGTAGCTCCACATCGGCCTGGCCAAGTGGAAGCGGGACTCGATCTCCAGTTTGCCCGCATCAATGGGCCGGCCGGCGGCGATGAGCTCCTTCGTACGCTGCGACTGGTGGTCGGAGGGGGGTGCATCGGCGGGCGCGGATGCCTGCAGGTTGGCTTGAGTCTGCGGACCGAATCGCGCCGGCAGACGGATCTCGGGGTTGGTCCTGAGCGCTTTGGCGGCCCGGTCGGAGAGCGTTTCCAGTCCCAGACAATAAAGCGTGCCCGCATGACGGGCGAGTGCTTCGGCCGCAGCGTCGGAGAGCGTGGAAATTCCGTGAAGCCCCAGCGGGCCTTTGTGTTGGGCGAGAGCCGTGGCGACCTCGTCGGAGATCGTCTTGAGACCATCCATCCGTATAAACTGGGCGTGCGGTGCGAGGGCTACCGCCGCCTCTGGCAAAAGCGACGTGAGACCATTGAGCCCGAGCATCCCTTCGTGTTGTCCGATCGCTTTGGCGGCCCGTTCGGAAAGCTGCTTCAGGCCGGAGAGCCCGAGAAATCCCCGGTGTGCGGAGAGCAGTTCAATCTGTCGGTCGGTGACGGATTCCAATCCTGACAGCCGCAGATACCCGCTGTGCTGCCCCATCAACTCTGCAACCTCGTCGTTGATGGATTGCAGGCCCCGAAGCGAGAGGGCCCGTGGGCTCGTGGCGGTGATGAGGGCCCGGGCGGTGTCGAGCGGCAGTTCGGTGAGACCGTCGAACTCGAGGAAGGCGTCTGGCTGCGACAGGGCGGCGGCCGACTCCGGAGAAAGCGACGCGAGACCGTTGAGCTGGATCGAGCCAGTGGAACGGGCGAGCAACGCAGCAACCTGCGGCGACAAGACGTGGAGATCGCTGAGTTCCAAATCGCCTTGCGCGACGACAAGTTTGACCGCCTGTTCGATCGTGAGTTCCGTCACCGAGAGGCTGTCAGGATCGGCGGCGTAAAGGCTCTTGCCAGCATTCCACATCAGCACCGTCACGATGATTGGCAATAGGCAACGCATCAGGATGTTCATGGTTTACTTTACTTTTTGCAAACGCGGATTCTGTAAACGAGACGACTCACTTTCTCTTACAAATAGCAAAATCAATTGCCCGTGACAACTTTCTCGTGTCGATGGGCCTGCTGGCGAACTTTCGCCGTTTGAGTTTCTGGGTCGTGTAGCCGATCTCGTGATCCACTTGAAAAACAACTCGATTTGCCAGCGGCACTTGGAGAGACCGGCGATCGTCAGCGACGGAGGCTCAATGTCCTACCGAGCTGAAGTCGTGCACAATGCTCATTGCGTGTAACCCGTTGCGAGGCATGGCGTTCTGGCCGGGAGCTAGGCCGTTAACCGGACACTACTGCTCCGACTGCACGAGTTGCCCCTCGCTCCGGCAACGTTACTGTTACTGGACAGTTACTGTGCCGACTGACTGCGGGCCACACGGAAGCCCAGGTCGTCGTTGTTGCGGTACGACGGGACGCCGTCGCTGCGGTCCGCCGACCGGCAAAAGTCCGGGGAGTACCCCCAGCAGCCGCGACGAAACATGCGGTAGAAGCTCTCGCGGCCGTCGTGTAGCTTTTCGCCCGCGAAAGCAAGCGGCTCGGCACCGGCGGTTTCGGCTTTGCTTCGCTGCGGATGCTCGCTAACCTCTCCGGCCCCCAGCCCACCCCCACCAGCGAGAGGTCACGGCCGTGCCGACGCGAGCGATAACTCGTATGACAGCAGCCCTCGCGCTGGGACTGGGGCTGGTCGCCTCCGCCAGTGCGGCCGCGGAGCCGTCGGCGTCGCTGGCGGCGGACCGCGTAGCACTGCTGCCGCCGTTCGAGTTCAATCTCGAGGAGAATCTGTTTGCCGGGGAGCCAATCGCCGACGCCGATCCCGAGCCGGTGCCAGAGACGCGCCGCCGGCGGCGGTCGGGGGGCAGCCCGTTCGGCTCAGCCGCGCCGGTGTCGCTCGGGGGCTTCTGGGCGCCGGCGACCGATGTGGTGGGGCAACCGGCGACGCTCGGCATGAACGCCGAGTTTGCCCGCGTGGCCGCTCCCATCGTGCCCCCGCAGGAAGGGAGCCCGCTGTGGATCGGCATCGGCCGCTTCGGTCGCTTGGAGCTCTCCGGCGACGCGATCCTCCCCGACTCGGGCCAATCGGTGCCCGACCAACTGTGGATCATCGAGACCGGCGTCACCCACATCCGACCGCTTGACAGCGGCGGCACGCTGGGCGGCACGTTCCTGTTCGGCTCGGCAAGCGACCGCCCGTTCGCCGCGGGCCGCGACCTGACGCTGATGGCGCTCGCCTTCTGGAATACGCCTGCCAAGAACGACCGCGATGAATGGAATTTCAGCGTTTTCTATTCGCCCACGAGCCAGCTCCCCTATCCCCTTCCGGGCATCGCCTATGCGTGGCGGCCGAGTGAGACATTCGAAGCCAAGCTAGGCGTGCCGGCATCGCTTGAGTGGCGTCCTGATGAGGACTGGACGATCACGGCGGCGTATTTCCCTCTCGTGAACGTCAACGTCGAGGCACGCCGCCGGCTGGGTGCCGACTGGGCCCTGATCGCCTTCTATCGTACCGACACGCAGATCTATTTCCTTGCGGATCGGCTTGTCGACGACGAACGGTTCTACGTCTTCGACCAGCGCGCGGCGGTGGGATTCGAAAGGACGCTCGGGGGCGGGTTCACCGTCGAGGCGCTCGCCAGTTGGATGTTCGACCGCGAGCTCTTCCAAGGGACGAACTTCACCTCGGGCCGGACCGACGTCGTTGAGTTCGACCCGGGGCCGGGGCTGTCGTTGCAGTTGATGTGGCGCCGTTGAGTGGGGGAATCCAAGCAAAAAAGCAAAAAGGTGCCAGCCACCAAATTTGGGCACTCTGCGCCGACGGTAACAAATGACCAAGGCATGGGTGGTTTGGAGTGTGAATCGCTGTTTGGAATCCAAGACTGTTTGACAGCTTTGCGATTTGCCACATTAGCGACTCTGACAGATGACTCATGCGATAGCACATGCCTGCAGTGACGATCTGCAGAGTAACGCTGAAAGAAATGACGTCCATGCATGCACCGTTTGCTTTGCCGCCGCCTGCAAAAACATCTCCCGAACGGCACTATGCCTGGTGGTTAATTATGTGTTTGTGCGGGGTCGATTATTTCAGCACTCTCGGCTACCAACCGTCGATTGCATTTGAAGACGCGGGAATCCTCGCTCCATTTGCCACCATCATTCTGGTGCTGGTAACCGTCTTTGGTGCACTGTGACCTGCTCCCCTTAAACGGCACCACTTCCAGAGAGAGAATCTGGTGATGTGAATCTCCGCACGACGTTCACAAAGATCGTGGCACGAGCAGGCTGCAAGCCGTGGCCCAGGCTGTTCCAGAACCTACGGGCCTCATGCGAAACGGATTGGGTGGAGAAGCACCCTGCCCACGAGTGTGCGGCATGGCTGGGACACTCCCCAGCGATCGCAGCAGCCCACTACTTGCAGGCCCGCAATCATCACTTTGAAGCCGTCGTAAATGCCGGCAGAAAATCCGACGCAGAATCCGACGCAGCGACAGCGCAAAATGCGACGCAGCAGGCTCCCGCAAGGCATCGCAAAGAATCGCAAGACGGAATAGAAACCGATCGATCGTCGAGAGTTATCACGGTTTTACCGAACAAGACCGAAGACATGTACAAAAGGAAAGTGGGGCTGCTGGGACTCGAACCCAGGACCAACGGATTAAAAGTCCGATGCTCTAACCAACTGAGCTACAGCCCCAGAAAGAATCCAGAACAAATCCAACCGGGCCACACATTTTGTATTGAGGTATTGTCTCCGACGTATCCAGACCGCAGCAGGGAGCCAGAAGCGGTCGTAGAAAATGCCCGAGAGAGGACTTGAACCTCCACCCAGTTACCTGGACAAGAACCTGAATCTTGCGCGTCTGCCAATTTCGCCACTCGGGCGAGTGCGGCCCTCGAAAATCGTTTCGAAAAGCCCAATG
>CAIRDU010000310.1 GCA_903877395.1 uncultured Planctomycetaceae bacterium | reverse complement strand
GCGATTGCGCCCGACGACCGCGAGATCCTGCTGGATACTGCCGAGGTCTATCGCCGGCTCAAGCGTCCGCAGCGGGCGTTGGCCACGCTGGCTATCTTGGGCGAAACCTATGGCCCGAACGAGGCACCAGCCAACATCCTGGCGTTGGAAGGTCAAGCGCACGAGGCGCTTGGCCGTCCACTGGATGCCATGGAAAACTACCGGCAAGCGATCGCCCGCGGCGGCGCGCCCCCAGATGCTGCGGTTCGTCTGGCCGCACTGGAAGGCACCACCACAGCGACGCCCCGAGTCACTCGCCGGTTGTCGTCCGCCCAGTGAGAAGGTCAAAGGCTCCAATGGCCGGCACGAGCAGAGCCAGTGTCGCAAACCCGTAGGCCACAAGCGTTACCAGCAACACTTGCAGTGAGTTTCCCTGCAGGAAGCTGGTGATCGCGATGAACGTCAGTGACGGCAAAAGAGCCGAGGCCCAACCGATCGCTGCCGAAGGATTCTTGGCAGAGAGCGAGGCATAGAGCCCCACAGCTCCGCCCACAATCACAGCCAAAAACGGCGCCAGTTGCAGTTCGAAGCTGGCACCAAAAGCCACCATGATCCGAATCGCCGTCGCCACGCCCACAAACAGAAACGCCACCGTACCCAAGGCCACCGCAATGGCGCGCCGCGAGGCCGGGTACGAAAGCCCTACGTGCAGTCCAAGCACGGCTGCAAAAAACAAAAGAATCGCCATCCCAGTGGCCAGGTAGATCCCGTTTTCAACAGACGCGATGCCCGTCGCCACAAGCACCCCGCAGAGCACCAACGGCAAGAGCACGATCTCCCGGGCCACCACCAGCGAGCCTATGAGTTTGCCCCACACGAATTCAGCCGGTTCCAAATCACTCACCAGCAAAAGATCGAGCGAATTTCGATCCCGTTCAGTAGTGATGCCTGTCACGGACAACGCCGTCACAGCCACCAGGCTGGCCAGTGCCATCGGAATAACAGCCATTGCCACGGCCAGTCTGTCGGGCCGCAGTGCGCGGGATTCCTGCACGATTCCTGCCACAGCCACCAGACACAACACCAGCCATGCCAGCCGCACAAGCACAATCGTTCGGCCGTAGGCTCGGGTGCAGATTTCTCGCCACAAAATCGGATTGTCCCAGACCACGCGAGATGGAACGATCGCGACAGCCTGCCGGGGCCGCGATCCTTTTAACTGGGTATCGCCCGTCACATTCCAACGTCGCATCTGCGTCACTGCCACGAGGTTGCTGGCCCCAATAATGCCTCCGCAGATCGCAAAAAATGGCAGCAGCGATTCCTGTCCACGCGGTCGCAGCGACGCAAACACCGCGCGGGCCGGCGACACCATCGCGCCGGCTGCTTCCCCCCACCAACCAGTGGCCATTTCGCCCGCGGCCACCCACGCCACGAGTGCAAATGTCGTGATGGCCAGCGTTTGAAATGTCGTGTCCTTCCAAAATGCCACGGCCGTTGCCACGCTGGCTGCAGCCAGTGCTGCCGCCGCGGTCACAAGAAACAGTCGGGCGAGCTGCTCTGCCGTCACGCCTCCAAAGAGCGCAACGATTGCGAAGATTGGCACGGCCGATAGCAGCATGAGCATCACCCGCACAAGGCTGGCCGCCAGTTTGCCGAGCACCAGTTCACGGTCGCTCAACCGGCTGACAAGCAGCAATTCCAGCGTGCGGCGATCCTTCTCGGATGTGACCGCCACGGCGGCTGTCATCGCCGCAGCCAGCATGGCAAGAGCCAGTTGCAAGGGGGCCAGAATTCGCAGGAGGGTCGCCCCGAATCGGGCGGTGTCGCCGGCAGTGGTGATCGACTGACTGCCCGTGACCACCAGCCAGCAGGTGGCCACAATTGCCAGCAGCGTGCCGCAGTACACAGCCCGAGCCACAAACAGCCCACGTGTTCTCGGTACGGCCGCGATTTCACGCTCGAAAACGGCTCCTAAAAACATATGCTCCAAGCCTCGTACAAAACAGAACAGTGGCATAATCGGGCGGTGTCTGATACCGTACCACACAGAAAGGGTCCTGATGTATGCCGGGCGGCTGGAGGCTTTGCTTATGTTGTCCTTTCACAAGAATTTTTGCCTGGCTAAAAGAGTCTCGTTTACAGATTCATCGATTCATCGCGTTCACTTTTTGACTGTTTACTTTTCATGAGGAGGCCCGCGGCATGCTTTTGTCATTCACGCATTCTTTCACGAATTGCTCCGGATCCATGCCAGCGTTCTCGCGAGGCGGTAGCCTGCGACAGTTCTTCTCTGGCGTGGCATTGTGCTTGGCGTTGATTGTGGGATGCGTCGTCGGCACAGTGGCAGAGGCCCAGGTCACAGCCCAAACACTGATCGGCAAATCCGTTTCCGACGATGCTCAAACGCAAGAAGTCACGGGCGCCATTAACCGGTTTCGGGATCGGGATATCGACGGTTGCCGCGCGATCTTAGAGCGAGTGAAGTCAAACAATATCAAGGTGCCGCCCCCGGGGGTGATGATGGCGATGCTCTGGCTGAGCGTTAACCAGCTGGCACCTGCCCGCACCGAGTTGGAGGAAACCGTCGTGAAGTTCCCCAAGGATCCGGAGCCGTATCTCATGATGGGCGATCTGGCATTTCAAGACCGCCGTGTCACTGATGCTGATGTGCTCTTTTCCAAAGCCACACAACTCACTTCGGAATACCTCGACAATGCCAAGCGGAAGCGAGATTTTGAGATTCGCTGCCATGCCGGAAGTGCTGCGGTAGCCGAGGCACGCAAGCAGTGGGAGGTGGCAGAAAGCCATCTCAAGGGTTGGATGGTTCTGGACCCAGACAACGCCAGCGCTCATCAGCGGATGGGCATCGTTCTCTTTCAATTGACGAGGTCAAAGGAGGCGCTGGAGCAGTTTCGCGAGGCCAAAAAGCTAGACGAAAAGGCCGTGCAGCCCGAACTGGCCATGGCACGATTGTACGATGATGCCAAGAAGCGAGAGACCGCGAAGAAGCTGATCGAAGCGGCGATTGTAGCCGCCCCGAAGGATCCGGCAGTGCTGCTGGCCGCATCGCAGTGGTACCTCGGCCAAAATGATCTCGAGGCAGCAAAGGTCAACGCCGAGGAGGCGATCAAGCTGGATCCAAAAGGCCTTGAAGGCAAAGTGGTTCGAGGAGCGATTGCCAGGGTGGCCCGCGACTATAAGACAGCCGAGAAGTTTTTCAACGATGCCCACATGCAGTCGCCCGGCAACTTCCCGGCCTCCAACTCACTGGCACTGGTGCTGATTGAGTCCGACGACAAAGAATTGCGACAGCGGGCTCTGGAAATGGCTGAGGCCAATGCGGCGATGCACCGTGAAAACTCTCCGCAGCAGGTCAACGCGATGACGACGCTGTCGTGGGTGTATTACAAGCTTGGCCGCCGCGAAGATGCCGAGAAGATTTTGGCCCAGATCACGCAGAACAACGCACTCACCACCGACGGCGCGTATTACGTCGCCAAGCTTCTCTCCGACCGCGGTGAAAAAGACCGCGCTCGAAAGATTTTAGAAGAGGTGTTGGCCAACGAGTCGATGTTTGCCACAAAGCCCGACGCAACCGATCTGCTGGCCAAGTTGAAGAAGGAAGCCGGTAGCGGCGGGTAGGCCGCAGTTTTGGCGGGTCGTGAGCCAGAGAGCCAAGGCACGAGTCAAGTATTCTAGGCGTACGCTAGGCATTCCAGATCAGTTGCACTGTTTTATGACCGTGCAACTGATGGGCCTTATTTGCTAGGCGTTGGAAGCCGTTCGCTTGTCGTGTTCATGGGCCTGATCGTGATGCCGCCTGACGAAGCGGCTTGAGACGGCATGCTGCGTCGCACGTGCGTGCTGCGGTTTTGCATTCGAATGCGGTCGCTGCGTAACGGAATCCCGGGATAGGCCTCGATAGGTACTTCCAGATTCGGAAGACCGATCCGGCCGCCGTCCCCGAAGAACGTCCACATCTCAATCGCCTCTGCCTTGGGATGCCACGCTGCTAGGAGGATCGCAGTTGTGCACAGAGCAAACGCCGTAGAGCACATGTGTTGCCAGCCGGTTCGGGTCGGTGTCAAAAGCGAACGCATCATAGAGATAGATCGCACTGGCATAGGCATGTTGAGGATCGGTCGCACAGCCACTCCATCGGCCGGCAATTGGTCGAAAGGCGATTTATTTCCGTGAAACCTACCTAACCGCCACAACCCACAGCCTCGTTGCCTGCGCCGTTCAAAGCCCCGGCCAGTTGGATTACGATAGTGGCATGAGTTTCTCAGAGTTGCTTGTGTGGGTTCCTTTTGCATCGTATCCGGCCGCTTGTCTGGCCGGTGTGCTGGCGGCAGTTACCGCCTCTTTGGCCGTCGTGCGCACGCGGGGTTCCACGGCCATGCCGGCGGCTTTGTGGGCCGTGGCGGCTTGTGTAGGGTTGAGCCTCGAGAGTGGCATCAGAGCTGCCGGTGGTCTCAATGATCCTGCCGCATCGGCTGGAGTGAGGCTGGCCGTTGGGGCGATGATGCTCTGTCCAGCCATGTCGCTTTTGGGGGCCAAGCGTCCGCAGCACCGCGTGTGGCAGTTGATTGTGGCAACGCTTTGGATGGTTCTGCTCATGCCCGCACTCTCCGCGAGGCTTGTGCGACCGGGCAGCCTGCCCGATGTGCATCTCTTGGAACGCGGATTTTTACTCGTGCTGGCACTGGTTGGCTGGATGAACTTTATTGGCACCCGCCGCGGTTTGGCCGCTACGCTGATCACAGCCGGGCAGTTGGCGTGGCTGTGGCCGTTTCTACCAGGTGTCTCCACGGCCACTGCGATGCCGCAGCCGGTGGCCGATTGTGTGGGAGCGTGGCTCATCGCACTCCCAGCGGTGATCGCAGCGGCGCAGGGCAATATGTGGCCGCGTTTGGTACAAAAAAGACTGTCCGAAAACCGGCCGGCATCCATCGTGATTCTTGTCAATCGACCGTTTCTGGCCCTCCGCGAAACGCTCGGTGCCGCATGGACCCTCCGTATTGCCGAACGATTCGACACGTTGGCCACCGCAAAAGGCTGGCCCTGTCGACTGCGGTTTGGGGGCCTCGAGGTAAGCGGCAATCCGACCGATGCCAGCTGGCATCCAGACGCGCTGCGAGCCATCAAATCGTTGTTTCACCGGTTTGTTACAGACGACTGGCTGGCCCGTCACGGCTGGCCCTCTGCCAAATGAGGAGTTACACTTGCGGCAACCCATCCAGATGCCTGCTGCTTTGTGCGGGTTGTCTCGCAATCTCGCACGCAGGTGCGATGCTGCATGGGTGCTTTGAGTCCGCGCGTGTTTGAGTTTTCCTTCGCCCCTTTTTATTTGGAGTTTTTTTATGGCCGATGAACCACGTCCAGCCGTCCGCCCCGTTGCCCCCGAGCAGGTGCAGGTGCCCGTGGACGAATCCCATATCTTGGCCACCTACGCCAACTTCTGCCGCGTGACAGGCACTCCCGAAGAGTTGATCGTGGACTTTGGCTTGAACAAGCAGGTGGGTGGCACATCTCCCGAAACAATCCAGCTCACGCAGCGGATCATCGTCAATTTCTTCACGGCCAAGCGACTGGCCTATGCCCTGCAGATGGCCGTGCAACGCCACGAGCAGGCGTTTGGTGTCTTGGAAACTGATGTGCAGCGGCGCATCGTGCACCAGCAGCCGACCAAGGCTTGATTCAAAGGCCCGATGCGGACATGTGATTTCGAATGAGTAGCGTCGAACAGCATTCCATCGAAGAGGCTCGTCAGCAGATCCGCGCGCTGGTGGACGAAATTGAACAGCTTTCCCGGAGTGATCTGACCGAGGCCGATTTTTTTCGCGGCCTGCTGGATCGTGTGCTTGAGGCGATGGGAGCTGTGGCTGGGCTGGTGTGGCTCATTGGAGAGCAAGGTCGCGTCGAGCCGATCTGTCACGCCGGCGTGCAGTCCACAGGCATTTCCGAGGATCCCGATTCGCAGGCTGTTCACGGCAAGTTGGTGCAGACCTTGATGCAAAGCCCCGGGGGCATGCTCGTAGCACCCCGGGCTATTTTGTCGGCAGCCGACGGCGAGCAGCACGCGGGCAATCCGACCGACCTACTGGTCGTGGCAGCAACGATCGACAGGGCCCCTACCCGCACCGGCCTCATCGAGGTGTTCCACCATCCCAATCAGCCCGATGTGGAGCAGGGCTATCTCAAGTTTCTCCAGCAGGTGTCTCTGGTGGCCGGCGGCTATCTGGAACGCCGGCAGATGGTTTCGCTCGACGCGCAACAAACGGCATTGGTGCAGGTAGATCGCTTCAGCCGCGCCGTGCACGAATCGCTCGACCCGGTCCACACAGCCTTTGTGCTGGCCAACGAGGCTCGCCGCATTATTGGCTGCGACCGCGTGAGCGTGCTGGTGATGCGGCGGCGGAAGATGCGATTGGAGGCCGTCAGCGGTCAGGAGTCGATTGAGCGACGAGCTTCGGCTGTGCAGGCAATCGAGGCACTGGTGCGGGTGGTGACTAAAGCAGGCGATCCACTCTGGCACCCCGATACATCGCGGGAGTTGCCCCCTCAGATCGAGGAGGAGTTGGAGCATTACATCGATGAGTCACACGCTACGGCGCTGGCGATCCTGCCGTTAGACAAGCCACGGCCCACGCCGGTGGTCAAGTCTGGGGGCGTGGATGCCGTAGCGGTCGCAAAGGCTGAGGCGGCGCCGAACGTAGCCCCCGAGCCGGTCGGGGCGTTGGTGGCCGAATGGTTTTCTGCCAGCACGTTCGAGGGAGGCAAACGGCCGCGGGTGGAGTTGGTGGCCGAGCATGGGCGCGTGGCGCTGGCCAACGCCTTGACGCACACGGGTCTGCCACTGTTTGGCGTGCTGAATTTTCTGGGCAAATCGCGTGTGCTGACAAACGCCCGCAATCTGCCCCGTACGGTGTTGGCGGCCACCGCTCTGGTCGGCGTGGTTGCGGCTTTGGCGCTGGTGCCCGCCGAACTGCGGCTGGAAGGCAAGGGCACATTGGAGCCAGTGCATCGCCGGGATGTATTTGCCGACATCGAAGGCGTGGTGGATACGCTGGAGCCAGGGTTGGAGCACGGTGCGGAGGTCAAGGCTGGCCAACTGCTGGCCACGCTTCGCAACACCGATCTGGAAGTTGCGCTCACGGATATTCTGGGCCGCAAAGCTTCCAGCGAGGAGCAGCTTGTGTCGACTCGACGGGGGCTCTTGGAAGACAACAAGATTTCGGCCGACGAAAAAACGCGCATGGCCGGCCGCGCCGCACAATTGCAGCGGGAGATCGAGAGCTTGGAGCAGCAGAGAAAATTATACGAAGCCAAGAAGCGGGATCTGGAAGTTCGCAGCCCGATCGACGGTGTGATCGTGACTTGGCAGGTGCGGGATCGACTCGTCCTGCGGCCGGTGGAAAAAGGGCAGGTCTTGATGAGCGTGGCCGATAAAACAGGCCCTTGGGAGTTGGAGGTGCGGATGCCGGACGACCGGCTGGGCCACATCAATCGCGCGGTGGTGGAAAGCGACAAGGCTGGCCGCGAACTGGAAGTTGACTACATCCTCGCTACCGACCCCGGCACGCGGCACCGCGGCACTGTCAAGGAAATCCACGAGCAGGCCGAGGTGCGAGGCGAAGAGGGCAATACGGTATTGGTGCGAATTACGATCGACCCCAGCCGCCACGACAAGGAAGAGCTTGGGGCCGGTGCCACGGTCACCTCCCGAATCTCCTGCGGCAAGCGGGCGCTGGGCTACGTCTGGTTTCACGACGTGCTGTCGTTCATTCAATCGCAGGTGCTGTTTCGTCTGTGGTAAGGGCCGCCTAAGGAACCATTCATGATCGCGTTTCGCCTGACTGTAATGTGTGCTGCTGGAGCCCTGTATGCGTGCCTCTGGGCTGCGGCTGCCCCGTTGCAAGCCAGCGAGCCGATCGAACCGGTTCTTGAACGGTGCTTGGTGTCGTTGGTTGAAGAGGCCAAGGTGCCTGCCCGCGAGCCGGGTGTGCTTGTGGAACTGCTCGTGCACGAGGGAGATAGCGTGGGCCGCGGCGACGTGATCGCAAAAATCGACGATAGTCAGCCGCAGTCGGAAAAGCGAAAGGCGAAGGCAGAGCACGACCAAACGCTCGCCAAGGCGGAAAGCGATGTGGACGTGCGGTATGCCGAAGCGGCCGAAAAAGTGGCTGAAGCGGAATACAAGAAGGCCGTCGATTCCCACGGCAAGGTGCCAGGCAGTGTGTCGGAAGTGGAGCGAGACCGCCTCTCTCTCAACGAGAAAAAGAGCGAGCTTCAGATCGAACAGGCCAAGTTGGAACGCCGACTGGCAGCCCTCGCGGCACAGTCCAAGGAGGTGGAGGTGCAGGCCGCTGAAAACGCCATTGAGCGACGCCAGGTCAAGTCGCCCTTGGAGGGTGTTGTGGTGCAGGTATTTCCACACCAGGGAGAATGGATGCAGCCCGGCGATCCGCTGGCCAGAGTGGTGCGAGCCGATAAGCTTCGCGTCGAGGGCTACGTCGATTCCAGCCGGAGATC
>CAIRDU010000309.1 GCA_903877395.1 uncultured Planctomycetaceae bacterium | reverse complement strand
TGGCGTTCGCCAATCATGACAGTATGGCTCGTGCCATCCAGAATGTTGTGAAAGGCAACGCGACTGTTCCGAAAGAAAACTCCGTTGCCCTCTGCCGGTGACTCATCCACTTCGGTGGTGCCGTAAACGCCAATGTAATTGCTCTTGCCAACATCGCACAGCGGAACAAACGGCTCTCCATCTACAGAGTGATAGAGTTGGCCGTTGACGGTGGTTTCTTCTGCGCCGTCGTCAGCTCCGATCGTGAAAACTCCAGACCCCGAATCGGTGGGCCCTTTTGTGTCCGAAGGGCAGAGAAATACCGGTATGGATGCCTTGCGCAGATCTGCCCGCGATGTGGGATTGGTGGGATCATAAATGGGCAGGCGGGTGTCGATTGTGTCGAATAGGTTGCCCTCTTCGATTTGCGGCAGAAGGCTTGCCCCCCAGCCCCAGCCCGGCTGATCGTCGGCAGCCACTGCCGGATCGTGGCCCTGTGGCACGCCGTTCCAGCCGGCGGGAAGTCGCCGCGAATGATCGTGAAAGTGATGGAGTGCCACGCCGATTTGGCGGAGGTTGTTTTTGCACTGAGCGGCCCGACCGCTCTCCCGCGCCGACTGCACCGCCGGCAAGAGCAACCCAACGAGCACGCCAATGATGGCGATCACAACGAGCAATTCCACGAGCGTGAATGCTCGCCGAATTTGAAGCTGATGAGCAACGCAATAAGGCGCACACATGAACGGAATCCTTTATCGAGAGACGATGCAGACGGAGAGACTGTACATGCTAAACGCAACTGATATGCATAAACAATGCAAAGTGGTTTTGCAAGCATGGCCGAAAAAAAGCGTAAGAGATCTTTGTTTCGTTGAGGAGCAATACGAGCGTTCAGCAGGGGCAAGACGAGCTTCCGATTCAAAGAAAAAGGTGCACATGCCCCCTTTCGATGCGACCACCTTAAGGGCGAGAATCTTGGTGTCGTCACAACCAATGAATTTTCGTCGGTGATGGCCTCTTTGAACGTGTCGGTGTGGTTTTGTCCTGCCGAAAACTTGAAACTGCACGGCAAAGGCCATCCGGCACCCGGGCGCCCACGCGGCAGTTCACTGAGATTGTCGCACCCCGTCTTTTTTTCTAGAGTGGGGCAAAAGGGATGCGACTCAACGCGTCGTTTGAAACCCCATTGCCGAGATCCATGACAGCCTACAGCCTCACACACCTACGCCAACTCGAAGCCGAGAGCATCCATATTATTCGCGAGGTGGCGGCCGAGTTTGAAAATCCAGTGATGCTTTACTCCATCGGAAAGGATTCCGCCTGCATGCTGCGGCTGGCGCAGAAGGCTTTTTTTCCGGCACAGATTCCTTTCCCGCTGCTGCACGTCGATACGACGTGGAAGTTCAAGGAAATGTATGCGCTCCGCGACAACTACGTCGCAAAAGAACTCGGACTGAAACTGATCGTACACATCAACAAAGAAGGTGTTGCTCAAGGCATCGGCCCAATTTCGCATGGCAGCAAAGTGCATACCGACGTGATGAAGACAGAAGGTCTGAAGCAAGCGCTCAATGCGTACCGGTTTGATGCGGCCTTCGGCGGTGCCCGACGTGATGAGGAAAAATCGCGGGCCAAAGAGCGCGTGTTTTCATTTCGCGACGAGTGCCACCGCTGGGATCCAAAAAACCAGCGGCCAGAACTCTGGAGCCTCTACAACACGAAGGTGAAGAAGGGAGAGAGCATTCGGGTTTTCCCGCTTTCAAACTGGACTGAACTGGATGTGTGGCAATATGTCCATCTTGAAAGCATTCCACTTGTGCCGCTCTACTTCGCGAAGGAGCGGCCGATTGTCTGGCGGGATGGCACGATGATCATGGTGGATGACGACCGCCTTCCAATGAAGCCGGGCGAGAAGCCAGAGATGCGCCGCGTGCGATTCCGCACGCTTGGCTGTTATCCTCTTTCCGGGGCCATCGATTCGACCGCCACAACAGTCCCAGAAATTATCCAGGAAATGCTCCTGACAACGTTCTCTGAGCGGCAAGGCCGGCTCATCGATAACGACGAAGCGGGTAGTATGGAAAAAAAGAAAAAGGAGGGCTACTTTTAGCCCGCCCACGCCATGTCCCACCAATCCGCTTTGATCGCCAGTGATATCGACGCATACCTCGCACAGCACGAGCGCAAGGAATTGCTGCGATTCATCACGTGCGGGAGCGTGGACGACGGCAAGAGCACGCTCATCGGGCGGCTGTTCTACGAGTCGAAGATGATTTACGAAGATCAGCTCGCTGCGATCAAAAAAGACACGTCTCGTTACGGCACCACGGGAGGCGAACTGGATCTGGCGCTCTTTACCGACGGACTGGAGGACGAGCGGCAGCAAGGCATCACGATCGACGTAGCCTACCGCTATTTTTCGACCGAGAAACGCAAGTTTATCATTGCCGACACGCCCGGCCACGAGCAGTACACACGCAATATGGCAACGGGTGCATCCACCGCCGACCTCGCGATCATTCTGATCGACGCACGGTATGGCGTACTTACGCAGACAAAAAGGCATAGCTTCATCGTCTCGCTTTTGGGCATCAAGCACATCGTCGTCGCCATTAACAAGATGGATATCGTTGACTACCGACAGGAGGTCTTCGAGCAGATCAAGGCCGACTACATCGCCTTTGCCTCGCGACTCGATCTGCCCGATGTGCACTTCATGCCGATATCGGCACTCAAAGGGGATAATGTCGTCACCAACAGCCAGCACATGCCGTGGTACACGGGCGCACCGCTGATGCGATTCCTGGAAAATGTCTACATTGGCTCGGACCGCAACCTCGAGGATTTCCGATTTCCAGTGCAGTTGGTGCTGCGGCCAAACCTTGACTTTCGTGGCTTCGCAGGCACCATTGCATCGGGGGTCATTCGCAAGGGCGACGAAATCGTCTCTCTGCCGTCGAGGAAAAAAAGCCGCGTGCATTCGATCGTGACGTATGACGGCGAGATCAACGAGGCGTTTGCGCCACAGTCTATCGTGCTGACGTTGGAAGATGAGATCGATTCCAGCCGCGGCGACATGCTGGTGCGGCCGGGGAATGTCCCCAAGGTAGACCACAAATGTGAGGCCATGGTTGTCTGGATGGGGGAGGAGTCGCTCGTGCCCGGCAAGCAGTATCTTTTTAAGCACACGAGCAAAATGACTGCCGGTACGGTGAGCACGCTTCGCTACCGAATCGACGTTAACACGCTGCATCGCGAGAATGCGCCGACCTTGTCGCTCAACGAGATCGGCCGCTGTGCCATCAGCCTGTCCAGCCCGATCGCCTTTGACAGTTACCGCCGCAATCGCACGACCGGCGCATTCATTCTCATCGACCGTCTCACGAATAGCACCGTTGGGGCCGGCATGATTCTCGACCGTGAGTCCGAGGCAGACCAGCAGGATCACTGGGGTGACTCATCCGAAGGCTCCCACCTGCACGGTGAACCCAGCACGGTGACAGCAAGCGAGCGAGCTGCCCGCTTTGGCCAGCAGTCCGCCACGATTTTGCTCACTGGCCTCACAGGCGCCGGTAAGACGACCATCGCGCTTGCCTTGGAGCGAAAGTTATTTGACATGGGCCGTGCCGTGGTTGTGCTCGACGGCCAGAACATGCGGCAGGGTATCAGCAAGGATCTTGGCTTCACGTCTGCTGATCGCAGCGAAAACCTCCGTCGTAGTGTGGAAGTGGCTAGGCTCTTGAACGATGCCGGCAGCATCTGTATTGGGGCATTTGTTGCGCCAGATGATGGCGTACGTTGCAAGGCCGCCGAGCGGATTGGCCGGGAGCGATTTCTTGTTGTCTATCTCTCGGCACCAATAGAAGTGTGCCGCTTGCGCGACACCGACGGCCATTACGCGTTGGCAGATAAGGGAGTGCTGACAAACTTTCCAGGCGTCTCTGCACCCTATGAGCCGCCGGCTGCATCGGATCTGGTTGTGCCGACGCACGAGTGGCCAGTGTCCCGCTGCGTAGATGCGATCGTGCAGCTGTTAGAGCGGCGAGGCATCATCTAACCCGGTCTTCTTCCCATTCGTCGGTCTGCTGCAGTCACGGAGGCTCCTCCTGAGAGAGTCGAAACTATGATGGGACTGATTGCCATCCTCACAGTGTCCGACCGTGCCAGCCGGGGTGCCTATGCCGATGCGGGTGGGCCCGCCATCCGCGAGTATCTTGCCGAGGTGCTTGCCTCGCCGTGGGAGCCTCGTGAGGCGATCGTCCCAGATGACATCGGCGCGATCGCCGCGGCGATTGAAGCCTTCGCGGCCGAGGGTTGCTGCCTCATCGTCACGACCGGCGGCACCGGCCCTGCGCCCCGCGATGTGACGCCCGAGGCCACCGAGAAGGTTTGCACAAAAATGATGCCCGGCTTCGGCGAACGCATGCGGCAGGTGTCGATGCAACACGTGCCAACGGCGATTCTTTCGCGGCAAACCGCTGGCATCTGCGGCGGGGCCCTCGTTGTCAATCTCCCCGGCCGCCCCAAAAGCATCCGCGAATGCCTCGACGCAGTATTTCCGGCGATCCCGTACTGCATCGATCTGATTCACACCGGCAACCCGAGCCCGCCGCGGCTTGAAACCAGACCAGAACGCATGGTGGCATTCCGCCCTCAGGATTCTGTCTAAGCAACCCGAGGCAATTGGCCCGCTGCTAGGTTCCAGTGGCAGCGTCAGTTACAGTCAGCCGTTCTTCGACATCCAGCGGGCCACTTCGGGGGCGAAGTAGGTGAGGATCGCATCGGCGCCAGCGCGTTTGATCGCGAGAAGGCTCTCCATCGTCGCCTTCTCTCCATCGATCCAGCCGTTGTCAGACGCAGCCCGAATCATGGCGTACTCGCCGCTGACCTGATAGGCAAAAGTTGGCACGCCGAATGTTTGCTTCACGCGATAGATGACATCCAACGATGTCATCGCCGGCTTGACCATCACCATATCAGCGCCTTCGGCAAGATCCAGCGACACTTCTCGCAGCGCCTCGGAAGCATTGGCCGGATCCATCTGATACGTTTTTTTATCGGCCATCCCAAGCGCTGCGGCGCTGCCGAGCGCGGCGCGAAACGGACCATAAAACGCCGATGCATATTTTGCAGCGTAGGAAAGAATGCAGATGCCGTGCCAGCCTGACTCGTCGAGCGCCTGGCGAATCGCGGCCACGCGACCGTCCATCATGTCGGAAGGTGCCACGATATCGCAGCCCGCCTCAGCCAACACGACTGCCTGACGGGCTAGGAGTGCAATGGTCTCATCGTTGAGCACGCGGCCATTGCGAATGAGTCCGTCGTGCCCGTGGCTCGTGTAGGGATCTAGGGCAACATCGCAGATAATACCAATCGAATCACCGACCATTTGTTTGACAGCGCGGACGGTGCGGCAGATCAGATTGTTGGGATCCAGTGCGTGCTCTGCATCGTCTGATTTGTGTCCGAGCGTCACGAC
>CAIRDU010000308.1 GCA_903877395.1 uncultured Planctomycetaceae bacterium | reverse complement strand
CGAAAGCGAGTTTCTGGGACTCGCGGTATTGGTGGTGATGACGATGAAAGGGGGATGCGGCGGCGACGTGGGGCGAGGCAGCGGAAGGGTTCCACGTTGTCGACGGCTGCGCCCCGCAAGACGAATGCCGCGATTCAGGTGCCCTGCACGGTGCGTGCGTTTTCCGAGGCTATCGGTGTCTCTGCCAGCGAAGTGCTCAAAAAGCTCCTGGCTTTCGGGATGGAGACAATGCCCAGCATGGGATCAATGCTGGATCGCGATACCGTTGAATTACTGGCAGCCGAAATGGGCGTTGAGCTGGATGTCAAAACAGCTGAAGATCTCGAGAAGGAGTTGCTCGTCGGGTTTGACGCCGTTGACGAGGATGCCGCGCTGCAGGTGCCCAGGGCTCCTGTCGTCACGTTCCTGGGTCACGTGGATCATGGCAAGACATCGCTCCTGGGCAGGATTTTGGGTTTTGATGCGGCCGCTGGAGAAAGCGGTGGCATCACGCAACACATCCGCGCGTATACAGTTCAACGTAACGGCAAGCCAATCACCTTTGTAGACACACCGGGGCACGAGGCCTTCACTCAGATGCGGGCGCGGGGTGCCAATGTCACCGACTGTGCCGTGTTGGTTGTGGCTGCCGACGACGGACTGATGCCACAAACAGAAGAGGCAATCAGCCATGCCAAGGCTGCTGGTGTGCCGATCGTTGTGTGCATTAATAAGATCGACCTGCCAGGAGTCGATGTGCAGCGAATCTATCAGCAGATGGCTGCCAATGAACTTTTGCCCACAGAGTGGGGCGGCGAGACGGAGGTTGTAAAAACCAGTGCCCTCACGGGTGAGGGCGTCGATCACTTACTCGACACCCTGCTCACGATCGCAGAAGTACACGACCTACGGGCCAATGCCGATCGCCATGCGGCCGGCGTCTGCTTGGATGCGTCAATTCACGAAGGGCGCGGTGTGATGGTGTGCCTGCTTGTTCAAAAGGGAACGTTACGGGTGGGCGATGCGATTGTCTGCGGCGAGGCTAGCGGCCATGTGAAGTCGATGCTCCAGACGCTTGGAAAGCGAAAGATTGCGGCAGTCGGCCCCTCGCAACCGGTGCTTGTCAGCGGCCTCGACATTGCCCCAGGTGCAGGAGACCGCTTCCAGGTGGTGGAGTCGATCGCGATGGCCCGCGAGGTGGCGCTCAAGCGAAGCAACATCCGTCGTCACAGCAGTCTGCTGAGTGCTCCTGTGCACGTGACGCTGGAAAATCTGCTCGATCGCCTCGGCACCCAGAAAACTCCGACGCTCAATCTGATCCTTCGGGCCGACGTCCGAGGCTCGATTGAGGCAATCCAAAAGGAGCTCACAAAGCTCGACCATCCTGAGGTCAAAATTCGAATTCTCCAAGCGACGGTGGGTGGCATCACAGAGGCCGACGTGCAGTTAGCCGATGCTTCAGATGCAGTGATTATCGGTTTTAATGTTGTGCCCGATGAACGGGCTCGCGTGCTGGCAGATGATCGCGGCGTGCAGGTTCGCCGCTACGAGATCATCTATCAGGTGACGGACGATCTCAAGAACGCCTTGGAAGGCATGTTGGCTCCCGAAAAACGAGAGGCGCAGCTTGGCCGCGCTGTTGTGCAGCGAACCTACGCCATCAGTCGTTTGGGCGTGATTGCTGGCTGCCGAGTGATTTCTGGTGTGATTGCAAGGAATGCCCGTTTGCGAGTGATTCGCGACAGTCGCATTATTGGAGATTACGGACTCGACTCGCTCAAGCGAGAAAAAGATGATGCCCGCGAGGTCCGAGACGGCTTGGAGTGCGGCATCAAGCTGGCTGGGTTTAACGACCTCAAAGAGGGTGACATCTTCGAGTGCTATCGAATCGAAGAAGTCGCGCGGACGCTCTCGTGACCCTACGAAGACAGCTCAAGGCGGCTGAGGCAGTACGAGAAGTGGTGAGCATGGCCATTCTGACGCAAGTTCGCGATCCACGGGTGCAAAATATCACGGTGTTGGGGGTAGAAATGTCCGCTGACATGCGTACAGCCACCGTGCATGTTTCGGTGATGGGCAGTCCGGCCAAGCAAACCCTTGCTCTGCGAGGACTGGCCAACTCAGCCGGGTTTTTGCAGTCCCTGATCGCCAAGCGGATCGAAACACGGTATACCCCTCGTTTGAAATTCGAATTGGATGGCGGCGTGAAGCAGTCGATCGAGATAGCCCGGATGCTCGAGGCTGTGCTGCCGCCGGAACCAGTTGATTCCCAGGAAGGTCCAGAGGAAAAGGTATGACTTCGTCAAGCCGTCAGCAACTTGTCGGGAAAATGCACAAGGCACTGCGGTCGCAGTATAAGCCGATCGTTCCGAATACGAACCGCTCTGTGCTTGAGCAGGTGCTGTTTGCCTGCTGTCTTGAAAACGCCCCCTACGATGTTGCCGAGAAGGCGTTGGCCAGGCTCGGAGCCAACTACTTTGATCTCAATGAAGTTCGGGTGACAACAGTCGCCGAGTTGGCCGAAACGCTGCACGACCTCCCTGATCCAGCGCAGGCTTCGCTGGCGCTGCGTCGCGTGTTGCAGGGTGTGTTTGAGTCAAGCTACAGTTTTTCACTGGAGAATGCCAAGAAGCATTCGATTGCGCATGGCATCAAAACGTTAGAGCACCTGCACGGTATTCCCCCCTTTGTTGTCGCATTTGTCACTGCAACTGGTCTCAGTGGGCACTGTGTGCCGCTGGATCGCGGTGCCCTTTCGGCGCTGTTGCTTGCGGGCATTATTTCGCAGGCCGAGTACGACTCGGGCAAGGTGCTGGGGTTGGAGCGATTAGTGCCGAAGAAGGCTGGCGTTGAGTTTGGGTCGCTGTTGCATCAGTTTGGCGTTGAAGTGCTGTCCAACCTGCATGGAGCTACCGTGAAGAAAATCCTGCTGCGAGTGAATCCAGCTGTGAAAGATCGGTTTCCAAAGCGAGGCGAATCGCTGCCGGCCCCCAAGCCGCCCGCAGCACCGGCCGGCAAGCAGGCCCAGCGAGCTGCCGAAGCGGCGCAAACAGCCGCTGAAGAACATCGTCCTGCTGGTCCACAGGCGGCAGCCCGACCTCCCGGAAAAACACCGTTGCCGCCGCCAGGCTCGGGCCCGAAACGCACGGCTGACGGACAGCCGATCATCAATGGCAAGCCAGGACCCAAGCCGTTTGTTGTCAAACCAAACGTCGGCAGGCCGCCCGTCGCTGTGGCCCAGCCGGTGAGTAAGCAGGAAACACAAAAGAAATCGGCTGCCACGAAACCAGTCGAACAGAAGTCCTCGAAGGCACCCATCAGCAAGCCTGTGGCCGGAAAGTCTTCGGGAGCACGCCAGCCGAAACCAAAGGCATCGGCAGGCAAGCCAACCAAGAAACCGGTGCCAGCAAAAAAGCCGTTGACCAAATCGTCGGGCAGGCATTCGGCAGAGCTATCCAGAAGGAAGCCTCGGTAGCCATCGTCTTTCTACAACTAAAGACCGTGCGGCGGGGATTTCGCAGCAGGGTGAGCACGAACTGAGAGGACACGTAGGTGGCAGGGCATTCTCATTGGGCCAACATCTCGCGTAAGAAATCGCTCGTTGATGCCAAGCGAGGAAAGCTATGGAGCAAGCTGGCTAAAGCGATCATCGTTGCGGCCAAGCACGGCACGCCCGATCCGGATACCAACCTGCGTTTGCGGTATGCAATCGATGCGGCCAAGGCCGTGAGCATGCCAAAAGACAACATTCAGCGCGCCATCAAGACGGGCAGCGGGGATTTCAAAGGAGGGAACCTCGAAGAGTCGCTCTACGAGGGGTATGCATCCGGTGGCGTTGCTGTTCTCTGCGAGATATGCACCGACAACAAAAACAGAACGGCCCCCGAGATCCGTAAGATCTTCGAGGTCTGCGATGGCAAGTTGGGTGCCACTGGATGCGTGGCGTATCTGTTTCAGCGGAAGGGCCTTGTGCGAGTGCTGCAGGCCTCCTGCGACGAAGACCGTCTGATGGAAGTGGCAATCATCGCTGGTGCCGATGACGTGCAGCGTGCGGGCGACCGTTGGGAAATCACTTGCGAACCGCAGGCCATGACCGTTGTGATCGAGGCAGTTGGGGTGGCCGGATTCTCAGTTGAGTCCAACGAGATCGTGCGCATTCCGACCACCATGGTAGACATTGAGGATGTGGAAACGGCGAGGAAGGTTCTCCACTTAATGGAGCGACTTGACGATCACGACGACGTGCAGAGCGTGTCGGCCAACTTTCAAATATCCGATGACATCTCGGCCGATGTGATCGCGGAACTGGGCTGAGGCCTGCCGGAGCGAATCCAGCGTCGGCACGCGTTGCCCATCCGTGGGCATTTCTTTGGTCGGGCGTTTACTTACTGCCAT
>CAIRDU010000307.1 GCA_903877395.1 uncultured Planctomycetaceae bacterium | reverse complement strand
TGCTTCTGCCATTTTGCTTTCTACTAAGTGCTGGGAAAGGCTTGTTAATTTTTGCATAATTTGTTTTTGTTTTGATGATAGAACTAATGTACAATGTATATCTGAGCTACCAAAGTTGTTTGCAGTTTTTGTTGTTATACTGCTTATAGTATATATCAGAAATTTCTGTTTTGTTCAGTCTACTCTTCCATGTTCCGAGCCATAGGGTAGAGCCGGAACGATTCAATTGGATCGGTCGTGCTGGCTGCGTCTTCTTCCGCAAGAGCTTCGTTGTTCGCTCGATCCGGGTCTCAACCATGGGCCTACAATCGGCCCGCGCCTCGCTCTCGCCTCGTCTTTCAAAAGAATCCGCCACGCCATCCCTTTCCTCTCAACTGAATCGTTCCGGCAGAGCCTCACGGTTTTGCCTGAAGGGTGAGTTTAATCTCCTGGATTCGCGGGGTGGCTTCGGGGGTCAGGGTGAGGAAGACCTCCAGGCTGCGGGTTTCACCGATGAGGCGGAAATGGCCGCGGAGTCGGTTGTCCGGGACCAGGGGAGACCGGTCGCGGATGGGGCCGAGTTGTTCGAGGAGCGCGCGGGTTTCGCGGCGCCAGGTCTCGAGGCTGTGGTCGAGGAACACGTTCGGAGCGAGGGCGGCGTGCAAGGCTTCGGGCGTCCAGTCGCGGGTCAGCAAGGTGGCCAGTTCCTCGGACCGCCGGAAGAGCGTCGGATGGCCCTCGGCCGGGCGGGTGGGAATTTTCGCCTCGTTGATGAGCAGTTCCATGGCCTTGTGGTTGGCGGTGCTCATGGGTGCGTACGTGCGGTTGGCAAAGGCGATCAAGGCGATGCCGTGGTCGGGCAGGAAGCGGAATTCGCTGCCGAAGCCGGGGAGCCCGCCGGCATGACGCACCCAAATGAGGCCGCGCTGATCTTGGTTCCAACTCAATCCGGCGCTGTAGCCCGCCACCCGGGCCACGGAACGCCCCTCGGAGTCGTGGAGATCTTGCACCACCGAAATCACCTCCCACGGGCGGTGCATTTCACGCCGGGTGGCGCGTTTCAGCGGACCGGTATCGGCTCCCTCCCGCGGAGGCCAGGCTTCGAGGTGGAAGGCCGAATAGCGGGCGAAGTCTTCGAGAGTGGTGATCAGCCCGCCCATGGCGCCCCAACTGCCATCGTGCAGCATGGGTTCGAGTTTCCAACGTTCGTCTTCCCAACGGTATCCCAGCGCCAGTTGATCGGCGGGAACCTTGTCCCACTCATAGACCGTGTTGGTCATGCCCAGCGGCTTGAGGATCCGACGGGTGATGTAAGCCTGATAGGGCTCTCGGGCCACGCGGGTCACGATTCGGCCGAGCAGCGCATAGCCCAGGTTGCTGTATTCCCAGCGAGTCCCCGTGGGCGAGGCGGCGGTCAGGCCCCGCGCCACGAGGGAGTCGAGTTGGGCGTCGGTCTCAGCGAGCTTGCGGTCGCCCCACGGGTCGTCTTGCGGGAATCCGCCCGACATCCGGAGCAGGTGCCGCACGGTGAGGGTCGGGGAGTCCGGGGTCGCGGGCTGCACCTTCTGGAACTCGGGCAAGTGCTTCGAAACCGGGTCTTCCAGGGAGAGTTTGCCCGCATCCCGCAATTGGAGGACGGCCGTCGCCGTCACGCTCTTGGACATGGATGCTATCCGGAATCGCGTGGCCGGAGTGACGGGTTGATCCGGCTCGATGCGGGCCATCCCGGCGGCTCGCACATGCAGCAGGCGGCCGTCGACCACCAATCCCCAAATATGCCCCGGGATGTGGTTGGATATGGCGTGCGCCTCGTAGAGGGCGTCGAGTTGCGGGATCAATGCCCGGATTCGTTCCAGTCGCGCCGAACTGCCCCAGAGGGGATCGGGCACCTGAGCCCGACCAATGAGCACTCCCAGCCATACAACGAGCAGCAATCCGCGCATCATGCGGGTGAAGATGGGCACCGTGAGCACCGCTGGGCCAATTGTTTTTCGCGGCCAACTGAATACCGGTG
>CAIRDU010000306.1 GCA_903877395.1 uncultured Planctomycetaceae bacterium | reverse complement strand
TGAGTTCCTCCACGCTCGGAGCAGAATCAAACGCGAAGCTCGACCCCGACAACCGCCTCCTCTGGCGACGCGAGCCAATCCGACTGGAAGCCCAAGTGATTCGGGATTGCTCGCTTGCCATCGCCGGCACGCTGGAATTGGCGATGGGCGGCCCATCGATCCCGCCCTCTGAGCAGGCCAACTCAAAGCGTCGCAGCATCTACTTCTTCCATTCGAACAACGACCGCAATCTGTTTCTGAGCCTGTTTGATGAGGCTGATGTGAAAGAGTGCTACCAGCGAGATCAGAGCATCGTGCCTCAGCAGGCTCTGGCCCTTTCCAATGCAAAACTCATTCACGACTCAGCCTCGCGGCTCAGCCAGCGGCTCTCAGCGACTAGTGGCACTGGCGCCATTGCCAACCTCGATGCTGACTTTATCTCTGAGGCCTTCTTGGCCGTCTTGGGCCGTAGGCCTTCGCAGGCAGAAACCGCCACCTGCCTCGAATCAATTGGTATCTGGCAGGGCCAGACCGATCCCAACGAACCAACTTCTACTGACTCGGCTAGGGCCCATCTGGTCTGGGCTCTCTTCAACCACAACGATTTCGTCACCCTGCGGTGACACCCCCGACAGGAGACGCCAACATGCCTCACTTTTGCTCCGACGAACACGTCCGCAGACACCTGCCACGACGCACGTTTTTGGCCGACATGGGGATGGGGTTCACCGGCATGGCACTCGGTGCCATGCTCAATCGCGAGGCCCTTGCCAACACCGCGGCGTGGTCGCCGCCCAATGGGCTGCCGCACTTTGCCCCCAAAGCCAAGAGTGTGATCTGGCTCTTCATGAACGGTGGTGTCAGCCACATGGAGAGCTTCGACCCCAAGCCAATGATTACGAAGTTCGGTGGCAAATCAATCAAAGAAACGCCCTACGCCGACGTACAGAATCCTGACAAGCTCGCAAAAGAGCGGGCCCCTGTGCCCGATGCCAACGGCAATCAGCGGAACGTTCTCTTTCCATTGCAAGTCGGCTACAAAAAACATGGACAAAGCGGCATCGAGGTGAGCGACTGGTTTCCGCACACCGCTCGCAATATCGACAAGATTTCTATCGTCCGCTCGATGTGGACCACCGACTCCAACCACGGCGCTCAAACACAATTTCATACCGGTCGGCACATGCTGGATCCGGCCTCACCCACGCTTGGAGCATGGGCGCACTACGGATTAGGATCGCTCAACGACAATTTACCGCAGTTCATCTCAATCGGCACGCGAGAATACTGGAACAAAAAAGACGGCATCTATCTGGGGCCAGCTCACGACGCGGTGCCTCTTCGCATTGACCCAACCAACCCGCTTGACTTTGGCACGCCCGAGCGGCCGTTTGGAAAAAAGGCCCAAGCCGAGGGATTTAGTCTCGTGGAACGCCTCAACGCCTTGAGCGGCATCGAATATCCAAACGACCCGGCCACCGCCGCGAGAATCGCCTCGTACGAACTGGCTTTCCGGATGCAGCAGAGCGTGCCAAACGTTATTGACTTCTCTCAGGAATCGGAGGAAACAAAGAATCTGTACGGCCTCAACCTGCCGCACTGCAAGGAGTTTGGCCAACAGTTGCTAGCCGCGCGGCGATTTGTGGAACGGGGCGTGCGTTTTATTCAGATTCAGCATGGCGGCGGCGGGGCCGGCGCATGGG
>CAIRDU010000305.1 GCA_903877395.1 uncultured Planctomycetaceae bacterium | reverse complement strand
TTCTAGTGCTGCAGAACGGCACGGAGATCGCGCCTTCCCACTCCTTTCGCCACACCTCATTTCCCGTGCGGCAATGAAGCGAGATCGGTCTCTGTGTTCATTTCTTTTGTTTCGGTGACGAAGACGAGGTCGTCGGTCACGATCGATCCGGAGTAACTCTTGCTGATCGTCTCCCGCCAGTCGGCGCGGCGCAAGGGAAAGAAACTTGCATGCGGAAGCGAGGCAGGCCAAGGCCAGTGAAATCGATCGAGCGAATCACACAGCGACTGGGATTCTTTTCGGGATGGATCCGCCGCGAGGGCTTACAAGCGTCGGGGGTGTTGGCCGTTCGGCAAACGTCACTTGCTTTCCTCGGTGCTAGCCTGGTCAACACTGGCCGCGGCCAACGGTTCGGCCGTGACGACGCCCTTGAACATTAACTGCTTCTTGCCGGCGACCTCGACACAGTCCACCTGAATCGTGTCCTTACCCACGAATTCACCCTTCAGCAATTCTTCGGAGACCGGATCTTCGATGTAATTCTCCAGCGCCCGACGCAACGGACGGGCGCCAAAATCGGTATCAGAGCCCTTCTTGATGAGAAACTTCTTGGCCTCTTCGGTGAGTTCAAGCTTGAGCCCTCGCTCGCCGAGTCTCTCCCGCACCTTGGAGAGTTCAATATCGATTACTTCCTTAAGGTCTTCGACGGTGAGATGGTGAAACACGATCACATCGTCAATTCGATTCAAAAATTCGGGCCGAAAAACCTTCTCGATCCGCTCGATGACTCTGCCCTTCATGCTTTCGTAGCTGGCATCATCGTCGGGCTTTTGAAAACCAAAAGCCGCCTCATTCTTAATCGCTTCTGCACCGGCGTTGGTGGTCATGATGAGAATCGTATTGCGGAAGTCGACGTTGCGACCGAAGCTGTCGGTGAGCCGGCCTTCCTCCATCACCTGCAGGAGCATGTTGAACACATCGGGATGTGCTTTTTCGATCTCGTCGAGCAACACGACGGAATACGGCCGGCGACGGATTTTCTCAGTGAGTTGGCCGCCTTCCTCAAAGCCGACGTATCCTGGAGGCGCGCCGACCAATCGGCTGACATTGTGCTTCTCCATGTATTCGCTCATGTCGATCTGAATGAGTGCTTCGGGGTTGCCGAACATGAACTGCGCAAGGGCCTTGGCGAGCAGCGTTTTGCCAACACCCGTGGGCCCGGCAAAGATGAAGCAGCCAGTCGGCCGCTTCGGGTCCTTGAGCCCCGAACGGCTGCGACGCACCGCCTTGGACACGCTCTTGAGCGCCTCTTTTTGGCCGATGACATGGTGGTGCAGTTCCTCTTCCATAGCCATCAGTCGCTTGCTGTCTTCGGTCGTCATGCGAGTGAGCGGGATGCCTGTCATCTTCGATACCACTTCCGCTACCACCTCGTCGTCCACAATGCCGTCTGCTTCGCGAGATTTGTCGCGCCAGTCGCGAGTCATCGACTGCTTCTTTTTCTTGAGCTTGTCGGCCTGGTCGCGGAGGGCCGCGGCTTTCTCAAAATCTTGATTCGCGACCGCCTCCTCTTTTTCCTTGTTGAGACGATCGACATCGACATCGATGTCCTTGAGATCCGGTGGCTTCGTCATCGCCTTGAGACGCACACGGGCTCCGGCTTCGTCGATCACATCAATGGCTTTGTCGGGCAGGCAGCGGCCCGTGATGTAGCGGCTGGAAAGCTCAACGGCGCTTTCCAACGCACCGTCGGTGATTTGTACGCGGTGGTGGGCTTCGTAGCGATCGCGCAAGCCCTTTAAGATCTCTACGGCCTCGGCCTTGCTGGCAGGCTCGATCATGATGATCTGAAACCGACGGTCGAGCGCCGAATCCTTCTCGATATATTTGCGGTATTCGTCCAGAGTGGTAGCCCCAATGCACTGAATCTCACCGCGGGCCAAGGCAGGCTTCAGCACGTTGGAAGCGTCGATGGCACCCTCGGCACCGCCGGCCCCAACAAGCGTGTGGAGTTCGTCGATAAAGAGGATCGTGTTCTTAGCGCGCCGCACCTCGTTCATGACAGCCTTGATGCGTTCCTCAAATTGGCCACGGTATTTCGTGCCAGCAACCATCATGGCAAGGTCGAGCACCACGATCCGCCTGTCGGCCAAGAGTTCGGGCACGTTGCCGTCGATCACTCGTTGCGCAAAGCCCTCTACGATTGCGGTTTTGCCGACACCCGCTTCCCCCAGCAGCACAGGATTGTTTTTCGTGCGGCGGCAGAGGATCTGAATCGCCCGCTCAATCTCCTTCTCGCGTCCAATCACTGGATCTAGCTTGCCCTGTCGGGCCAGTTCCGTGAGGTCGCGGCCGAAACTGTCGAGAGCCGGGGTCTTGCTCTTGCCTCCCTTGGGAGACGATTCGCCACCACCCCCGCCGGCACCAGCCGTCTGCCGGCCGCCCATGCCAGCCCGCTCGCCGCCCTCGTTTTCCATGCCGTGGCCCAACAGGTTGAGCACTTCTTCGCGGACATCTTCCAGCTTGAGTCCGAGGTTCATGAGTACCTGTGCAGCCACGCCTTCCTGCTCACGCAGCAGGCCCAGCAGAATGTGTTCGGTACCGACGTAGTTGTGGTTGAGATTTCTCGCCTCTTCCATCGAATACTCAATCACCTTCTTGGCCCGCGGGGTTTGTGGCAGCTTGCCCATCGTCACCATGTCGGGGCCGCTTTGCACGAGCTTTTCAACCTCCATCCGGATTTTCCGCAGGTCGACATCGAGGTTTTTAAGCACGTTGGCCGCAACGCCACTGCCTTCCTTGATAAGGCCCAGAAGCACATGCTCAGTGCCTATATATTCGTGGTTAAATCGCTGGGCCTCTTGGTTCGCCAGCTGCATTACTTTGCGAGCACGGTCTGTAAAACGCTCGTACATGGTTCTGCTTCCTTCCTGCTGTCGTATCGGAACTGTGCCGCCAAACCGGCTCAACCAACCCAAAACCCAAAGAGGGGTGCCAATCCGGCAGACCCCTGCGGGCTAGAGTCTGTGACTGCAAACCTTACGCCAAAACTCTAATTTCTAAACACCCCGAAATTTTTCGCGGCATCTCCCGTGCGTGAATCAAAGGGCACGAGGATTTCGCAAGCCTTCCAGAGGATGCCAGAGTCAGAAATAGAGCCCGAGATAGATTCTAGGAGGGTCTTCCGCAGATGTCTTCCGGATGTTTTTTCAACCGGGAAAAGAACGTCCGTGGGCCTCTTTTTGACAAGGTTCGCGACGCGGTCACTCGCGGCCCGCTGATCTAGGCAGCAGCTTCGCCGGCGGGGGGCACGTTGTGCGCTGTCGAAAGCTGCAGAATGGTGGCCTCAGGATCCCCAGCAGAAGCCGCTTCGGGGGCATCCAGACGGACCAACTCGCGACCGATCGCCGACTTCCACGTAGCCCCGGAATCGCTGCGGGAGAGTTTTTCAAGTGCTTCCCTGGCCTCCCGATTTCGCCCGACGCGCCGCAGCAGCGTGGCAAGCAGGAGCTGCGCCTCGCCGTCGGTGGGCGACACAATCAGAAGGGCCCGAAGTTTTGTTTCTGCGAGGAGCCAGTCTCTCGCCAAATAGGCGTCGCGTGCGGCGATAAAAATTCCATCGTTGGCAGCGGTGTGGATTGTGGAAATGAGCGGTGGAAATGCCGCGAGCGCCGACACAGTGCCCACGATCCACACCCCCGCTGTCGCCGCCCAGAGCCCGAGAATGATTTCTAGGTCGAAGAGATCCGCCCAGATCCACGTTGCCAGGATCGCCACATCCAGCACCACGCCAAATGCTAGCGCAATCACAAGGCCCGCCACGTTGCCACGCAGCCAGAGCCAAGGCATGCCTGGCCAAAGAAGCGTTACATATCGTGCAGTTCTCACGCTTGAGTACTCGGGTACGGTGAGGCAGGAGGCCCTGCGGCGATCGCCAGGAACTGAAACAGTCTGGGGCAGAGGCTTCATTAGAGGCGGCGGAGTGTAGGCGGGCCCACGGAATTCTCCAAGGCGTGTCCCTGTGTCCCTTTGAATGGAAAAGTGTGCGAAAACTTGGGTGAAAAAAGTCTGCCTCAGCCAGCCAGACGCTACAACAAGTGGATGGAAACAAGAGAATTCGAGCAATCTGGGGCGATCGCGGGAGCGTGGCGAGCCTTGGATGCATCGGCGAACCGTGCTGGCGAGGCCCTTCGGGTGGTGGAAGACGCGGTACGTTTTGTGCTTGAAGACAGGCATCTCACGCAGTTGGTCAAGCAGCTCCGACACGAACTGGCCGTCCTGCTGGCTGAGAACGATCTCCTGCCCCGCGTCTTTCTTCGAGATGCGTCGGGGGATGTTGGGGCCAACGTAGAAGCTGCTGCGGCGTTGCCTCGACTAACCCCTACGGATTTGATTGCTGCCAACGCAGCCCGCGGCGAACAGGCTCTGCGCAGCCTGCAGGAAAGCGTGTTGCTGCTAGCTCCACGTTTTGCATCGCGGTTTGAGAATTTGCGATACCGGCTTTACGCGATCGAACGCTCTGCAATCGGCGCGGCCCGCGCGGCCGACTGTTTGAGAGGAATCAACCTCTGCGTGCTTGTGGATGGGAGGTCTGATCCGTCGGCATTTGCGAGGCTGGTGGAGTCGCTTCTTGAAGTTGGAGTGCGGATGATCCAGATCCGGGACAAGAATCTCAACGCAGCGACGCTGGCTGCTCGCACGCGGCAGGCACTTGCGATCGCTCGGCATCGCCATGCGAAGTATGCCGAGCATGCCTCGCTGGCTGGGGGGGCGATTGTGCTGGTCAACGACCGCGCTGATGTAGCCGCTGCCCTCGGGGCAGACGGCGCGCACACTGGTGCGGATGACTTGCCGACGGTGCTCGTGCGTCGTGTGATCGGCCCGCAGCGACTCCTGGGCCGCACGGCGCACGACATCGCCGAAGCCCGTGCCGCGGTGATTGACGGGGCCGACTATCTCGGCGTTGGCCCTTGCTTTCCTTCCACCACAAAATCGTTCGACGCGTTTGCGCCTCCGGAATTTCTGAGCACCGTGGCCCGCGAGATCAGCCTGCCGATGTTTGCCATTGGTGGCATCACGCTCCAGCGGTTGGATGCGCTTGCGGCGATTGGGTTGACCCGAGTGGCGGTGGCCTCGGCGGTGACCGGCGCGGCCGATCCAGCTGCCGCTGCCGCCGCTTTGCTGGGGCACCTAGCGGGAGTGTCTGGCCGCTCTCCAAACGCCGTCGGGGGCCTGGAGCAGCCCATCCGAACCCACGGTCGCGGATCTCCAAACCGTTGAAATCCAGACTGAAAACAGCGTTCAATAAGTTGTTCTGCTCGCCATCTGACTCAGATTCATCGACACGTTTTGCTCGCTTGACGCGAGAAACGCTCTGTTCGCATCGAATGACGTGTCTATAATTCAACGGTCTCGACCACATTTCTAAAAGAGGAAACTATGAAAAGTGTTCTAACGGGAACTATTTTGGTTGCTGCTGGATTGAGCTTCTTGCTGAGCGTTGGGCTCTGGTTTAACGGTGCGTCATGGGCAGGCAGCCCAGAAGACGCAAAACAATACGGACTCTTTGTCGGACTGTGGGTCCCATCGATCTTGGCATTGGGAACGCTTCTTAAAAAGTGATTGTTCATGGAATTCTTTATATTTTGTGCGGGACTGGTCGTCACGCTCATTGTGGCGTTCGGCATCCTCGTGGGCTGTGTGTTTGTCGGGAATGAAAGCGATTCATAGTGGAAAAAAAGCCATCGGCGAATGTGTCGCTGGCTCCCCGCAAAAAAATGTATCCGTGCCCTGCCGCCATGAAGGGCCATGAAGCTAGTTCCCACGTCCAAAACCTACTGGGTTTGCTTCATGGCCTCCACGATTGCGCGGGCCATGTCGGCTTCGTCGCGGGAACGGTAGCCTGTCCAGACGGCCACAACGCGGGCATCGGTCCCGATGAGGTACGTAGTCGGATAGGCCTCGAATCCATACCCCTCGGCAAAGATCATCCGCACGAATCCATCGGGATCGGCCCAGGCGTCGAGGGAGATTTTTTCGTGCGCGAGAAAGGCCTGCGTGGTCGTGGCGATATCTTGAATCGGGTCTGGCCCGCCCGACCCGCACGAAATGGCCACCAACTGAAAGGCAGGCTGGGTCGCCAGTCGTCCGGCAATTCGCACGAGACTAGGCAGTTCGCGGCGGCATGGGCCGCACCATGTGCCCCAAAAGTTGAGAACTGTCACTTTCCCAGAAAACGTGGGTGGCTGCCTTGAGGCATCGGCGATCGACACAAGCGGCAGGTTGCCGACGGTGCGGCCGATGGCGGGATGCGTGGATAAAGGCCCGCCGCATCCGGAGGCCGTCGCAGTTGCGACTGCGGCCATCACGGGGAGATATCGCAGAAGCCAGACAGAGAGGATTTTAGAATGTATCAAGGGTATCATTGGAGTGAGCGTAGGTCCGAATATTTGTGAAGACCGCGGGATCGTTCGGCAGCAATCAGAACTGCGACGGATTCTGCTGGAGCGAGTGCGAGTCGGATCGTCTGGCCTAGAACCCGGTGCATCAGTGTACGAAGTTGAACTCAAGTTTTCGCTGGCTAGTTCAATAATCGAGCCGCGACTGGTCGCGCTCTCGGCGCGTTTTCGCGAGGCTGTTGACCAAGTAGACCGCTACTTTTCGCATCCATGCCGCGATTTCTCCAAGACAGACGAGGCCTTGAGGTTGCGCAAGGTGGGTGGGCATGTGGCGATCACATGGAAAGGCCCGCGGATCGACACTGCTACCAAGACACGCCGTGAAATCGAATTGGATTTACTGCCGCTGCCATCCACTACTTCCGGGGCTGGCGGGAGCGGAGCGGTCACCATTCAGCAATGGACAGAGTTACTTGAGTCGCTGGGATTTCGCCGCGTGCTGGAAGTGGCAAAACGGCGGCGACCGGTTCGTGTCACATGGCAGGGCACCGAGGTTGAGGTGGCCTTGGATAGCGTGGCCGGACTGGGCGAGTTTGTCGAACTCGAGATTCTGGCGCAGCAGGGAGAAGTACCGCTGGCGATGGCCTGCCTTGAATCGCTCGCGCGCGAACTAGGCTGCCACAGCCCAGAGCGGCGCAGCTACCTCGAACTTTTGCTCCAAGCCAGCGTCGCCCGATAGCTCTCCGAAAGACACCGGAGGCTATCGGGCGTTCTGCTTGTGCTGCAAAAAAGTCAGCCGTTGTTCTGATTCAGTCGGCAATTTTCATGGGTCGAACGTCGCCAATCGCAGGCGCAAAGCCCATCTGGTCCAGAATGTCTCGCTGCACGTCGATTCCAGGGGCCACTTCGATCAATTCCAGTCTGCCGTCGATGAGCCGAAAAACTGCTCGCTCAGTAATGTAAAGCACGTGTTGATTTTTCTGTCGGGCTTGTTGGCCGCTGAACGACATCTGATCCACTGCGTCAACATATTTACGGATGCGGCCTTCGCGAAGAATCGTGAGTTGGCCAGCATGCACCGCCACTTCGAGACCATCGGATGTCAACGTGCCACAGAACACAAGACGCTTAGCGTTTTGACTGATATTCACAAAGCCGCCAACGCCCGCGAGCCGTGAGCCAAACCGGGAGACATTGACGTTGCCAAAACGGTCAATTTGGGCAGCACCTAGGGCAGCGAAATCGAGCCCGCCGCCGTCGTAAAAATCAAACTGAGACGGCTGGTCGATGATGGCCTGCGGATGAACCGAAGCCCCAAAGCTCAGCCCACCTACAGGCATGCCGCCAATCGGGCCGCTTTCAACGGTGAGCGTAATCGACTCAAGCAGTCCTCGCTCTCCTGCAACCCTCGCGATCCCCTCGGGTATGCCAATCCCGAGGTTGGCAATCGCAGCGGGTTGTAACTCGTCGCATGCCCGTGCGGCGATGATGAGACGCACATCTGATGCCTGTCGCTGGAGACCGCTTGCATCGGCGACCAGACGGGGGCTGGGGATGGGGATGCCCAGAGCGCACAAGGGGTCTGGGGCATGTTTCCCACTGGGACGAGGCAAGTAGTACGATGCATTATCTCGTTCGGCAAACGTTTGGTCGTGTTCGCCCGGGCCGCTCACGACGACGCGATCCACGAGCACTCCCGGCACGCGCACTCGGCTCGGCGTGACGGGCTCATCCAACAATCGCTTGACCTGCGCGAGCACCTTCCCTCCGCAATTGTGAACAGCTTGCGCAATGGCGAGCACCTCCCCCACCACAGCCTCCTCGTCCATCACCAGATTGCCAAATGGATCGGCAGCCGTGGCGCGAATGATTCCGATGTGCACCGGAAAAGCCTTGTAAAGCAGCCACACCTTCCCGAGGAGTTCGACGCGTTGAATGAGTTCCTCTGGCGAGACATCGTTGAGTCGGCCCCCTCGCTGCGCGGGATCGATGAACGTGCCAAGCCCGACGTGCGTGATGCAGCCCGGCCTACCAGCGGCAATGTCTCGCAGCAACTGACAGATCACTCCCTGAGGGAAACAGTAGGCCTCAATCTTGTTGTCGATCGCCAGCCGTCCGATCTTCGGCACCAATCCCCAGTGGCCACCAATGACTTTGCGCACAAGCCCCTCGTGCCCGAGGTGGTTGAGCCCGCGAGTATTTCCGTCGCCCTGCCCGGCGGCATAGACAAGCGTCAATCCTTGTGGCTGATTGTCGCGCAGAAAGCGACGTTCAATCGCCGCCGACAACGCTTCGGGGTGTGCTGCTCCCACAAAGCCGCTGCTCACAACGGTCATGCTATCGCCGATCAATGCAACCGCCTCGTCGGCCGAGCAGAGAAGCGACGTGATACGTCTTGATTCCACACATGGTGTGTGCATGGTTGTTCCCTTCCCTCATGCAACCGCGACGGGTTGATGCCTCCCAAATCGGCAGCACGTAAGGCTAGCGGACGATCTTGTTTTCTGCGTCGAGCAGCGCAACGGCTGGCTTGTGTCGTGCGGATTCTTTTTCGTCGTACCAACCAAACGACATGATCGTGAGGCGATCGCCGGGCTTGCCGAGGTGGGCTGTGGCGCCGTTGAGTTCGATCACACCCGACCCTGGCGGGCCGTAGATCACATAGGTTTCAAACCGCTCGCCGTTGGAGAGATTGCCAACCAGAATTTTTTCATACGCCCGTAGCCCAACCCGCTCGGCGAGATCGGCTGCAACCGTGAGGCTTCCCTCGTAATCGACGGAAGCTCCCGTGACAGCAGCTCGGTGAATCTTTGACTTGAGGAGGCAGGTGGTCATAGGGAGTTTCACTAGGGCAAACGGAAGCAGACGCAGACACGGGTGGAAGGTGCCAGAGCAGAAGCGATGGACGGCATCAAAGAAAAACCTCATGCTGGCATTGAATTCGAGCAGGACCGCTTTGTGAAATCGTAATCGCATGCCCGACAGTTGCAATGAGCAGAAGACTCCCGCGAAGAAGCGGAACACCCCGTCAAACCCGACGCACGCTTCGGGGGGGGCTGGCGCCAATCGCGAGGTTCGCAACACTGCCTGCCTCGAATTGTATCAGATCATTTTGCGGGTTGGCTGGATCTTCAAGACCGAAACGATCATCATGCCGGCAGTGCTGGATGCCGTCGTTGATTCGGGGCTCTTGCGAGGCCTGCTGCCTGTGCTCAACCGAGGTGGGCAGAGCGTGCCGCCGCTCTTTGTTTCAGGCAGCCTAGCGAGACTGCCGTTGAAAAAGTGGTCGCTGGTTCGCACGAGTCTGGGGATGGCCGGATGCTTTGGCGTGCTGGCCGTGGCATGGTCGCCGCTGGAGGCAGCTAGGCCGGACCTGCTAGCGATTCTTTTTCTTGTGCTGTACGGTCTTTTTTCGGCCACAAACGGACTCAACCAATTGGGAGTGGCTGCATTGCAGGGCAAGCTCATCGCTCCCGGGCACCGAGGCCGTGCGATGGTGGTGAGCGTGTCGGTGGGGAGCGTGCTGGCGATCATCGCTGCGATTCTGTTTTTAGGGCGATGGCTGGAGGAGCCAGATGGCTTTCCGAAAATCTTTGCAGCGACTGCCGCGTTCTTTGCGATGGCTGCAATCGTGCCGATTTTTTTGGATGAGCCAACTGATGTGGCTCGTCAGCTTCACGCACCGCTCGTTGCGTCGCGTGGCTTCACGCACCGCATCTGGCGGAATGCCTGGCAGGGCATCTCTCTGTGGCGTCGTACGCTCGCAGCCGATCCAGCACTGCTGCGACTCTCGCTGGTGGCTGCCTGCTTCTCGGCAGTGCTCATGCTCTTTCCGCACTACCAGGCGTTTGCCCGCGACCAACTGGGGAGCCGGATTGGCAGCCTGCTCACGTGGGTTGTTGTGCAAAATGCGGCCACGGGTGCCGTGAGCCTCGTGGCCGGGCCGCTCTCTGATCGACGCGGCACACGGGTTGTGCTTGTATGGCTTGTGGCACTTTCGGCGACCACGCCGCTGGTCGTCACGCTGCTGTCGCTGTTGCCGCACGCGACTGCCGTGGAATGGTTTTGGATTGTCTACGTTCCGCTGGGGCTCAATCCCATTTCGCTCAAGCTGTTTACAAACTACGCCCTCGAGTTGGCGCCGCATGCCGCAGAGCACCCCCGCTATGTGAGCATCGTGGGGGCGGCGCTGGCGTTGCCATTTATCCTGTCGCCGCTGGTGGGGCTGGCAGTGGACGGGATTGGGTTTGGACCGGTTTTTGTGGTTGGTTCCGCGGTGATTGTCGGCGGGGCCCTGATTGGCATCGGTCTTCCCGAGCCCCGGCATGGGAAGCCTGTTTAAAGCGGAGGGAACAATGGTCTCAAATACAGTTCAAACATGCAGGTTGCCACGACCCGTGTCGCAGGCGTATGCTTTGTAAATGTCTTGAGTGCCGGCACAATCAAACCGGCTGTGCCCATCGAAATCCAGGAGACTCGATTGCCATGAAGATTCCTTATCGTTCCGCTGCTGCCTTCTTGTTCGTCGCCGCGACGGTTTGCTCGATAGCAATCGTATCGGCTGCTGTCAAAGAACCGAAGGATGCGAAGTGTCCGGTTTCCGGCAAGGGCTGCAACCCCGACAAAAGTGTGGTGTTTGATGGCGGCAAGGTCTGGTTTTGCTGTGGAAATTGCGAAGCCAAATTCAAATCTGATTCTGCTCCGTTTGCCGCCAAGTCTCATCAGCAGATGGTGTCGACTGGCCAGCTCGTTCAGACGGGTTGTCCGTTCAGCGGCAAGCCCGTCAACCCGGCCACGATGATTGATGTCGGCGGGGCTGATGTCGGGTTTTGTTGTAATGTCTGCAAGGGCAAAGTCGAGGCCGCTGCGGGCGACGAGCAGATCAATCTTGTCTTTGGCAACATCGCAAAGGGGTTTGCCCCGGCTAGCAAATAACCCCAGGACATGGGCTATTCGGCTGCGATGTGCGAGAAAGCAGTTTCTGTGGAACCGTTCAGCTGTCCTTGGATGATCCGCGCCTTTGATGCGGCCGTTCATTCCCGCTCGAGATGGTAAATGCCACCAGGCCGCGCTGTCCACTCCACGACTTCGCGATAAGGCCTTGCATACCGATCCACGACGGCCTTCGTTTCGGCATCGCGAACACGGAGCCCCGCCGTCTTGCCTGTGCCCGGATCGAACGGATTCAGGACGCGGATTGGGCCTCCGCGGAGCGACTGGAAGGCGGCATGGATCACCTCACCCCCACGCTGCTCGGCGCTGACGAGGATGGCCCCGGGCCCGCGGAGCGAATGGAATGCCGCATCCACGGTGGAGGGCATTCCGGGAAAGAGAATGAGCCTATTTTCGACCCCGAGCAGTAGCATGCTCGTGAGCGCAAGAGTCAGGCCCGTTCCGTGCTCCGCCTGCATCATGCTCCCGCTTGTCTCGTTACTGAGTCCGGTTCGCGACATCGCGACCCCCTGCTTGCAGGGAATCGTCGCCGAACGCACAGCCCATTCTGCGTCGCCCATCAGTGCGGCCGCCACCGTGGGGCAGCCTGCGCACCAGCTGCCTTGGAACGCCTCGCGGGCGAAGGCCCACGTCGCCTTGGCTTGCCGCCGCTCCTCCACCGAGCCGTGGAAGGCACTGGCGATCTGGCCCGGGAAGATTGGGTAGCACCAGCTTTTCGCCGTCACCCTCACCTTCTCCTGCGGCGGCGGAAACTGGATCCAGACATCCTCTGCATCGGCCGGGAGGTTGGGCAGTTCCTTGAGGATCGTCCGCCAGCCACGTGACTGTTCGGCGTCGCGTCCGAGCACGCCGGCCGCGTCGGCGGACTGTTGCAAGGCGTTCCGCATGCAGACGATGTCGTACGTTGAATTCGTGCCCCAGCCCTCGAATCTGTCCGCGGCACATTCGCCGTAAATGCTCGGCTCCAGCCGATAGCGTCTGTCCGGCCCCTTGCCGGACATTTCCAAAAGGCCGGCGTAGAACAACGCGACGTCCTTGAGGATTGGGTAGGCCACCTCCGCGAGAAATTCCTTATCGAGTGTGTATTGGTAAGCCCACCAGAAAAGCTGTGCGATCCAGGCACTCGGCCCGATCGAT
>CAIRDU010000304.1 GCA_903877395.1 uncultured Planctomycetaceae bacterium | reverse complement strand
TGCCGCGTTCATCCATCAGTAAGACGGGGCTTATTCTGGCAAACTCCATTGGTGTAATTGATCGCTCGTATCGTGGAGACCTGATGGGCGCTTGGCGGCATAGAGGCAGCCCGCGAGGCCAGCCACGGCGGATGACATTGCAAAGGCAGACAGCTTGACTCGTGTGGCCGAGATGCCCATCGCAGAAGCGGCGAGTTCGTCTTCTCGCACGGCGACCCATGCGCGGCCGAGCCTTGAATCTTCCAATCGCCGCATCGCCAAAACAACTCCAGCCAGCGACAAAAGGGCGAGATAGTAAAACCATCGCGGGTCGATCGCAAACGCCAACCCCAGATCAATGCCCGCCACCTTCACGCCCGCGCCGGGCGGCGGCACTGGATTGAGCCCCTTCATGCCGCCAGTGATCTGCTCCAGATTTCGAAGCGTAACCTTGACTACCTCGCCAAATCCAAGCGTGACGATTGCCAAATAATCCCCACGAAGCCGCAGCGTTGGCGCCCCCAGAGCCAACCCCACACCAGCCGTGATCAATACGCTCGCGATTGCCGCCGCGAGAAATCCGATTTGAAATGGGTACATCGGCACCGTCAGGATGGCCATAATATACGCCCCGATCCCGAAGAATGCCGCAATCCCCAGATGCACAAGCCCCGTGTAGCCCACTACGACATTGAGCCCAAGCGCCAAGATGCAATAGATGAAGAGCGTTGTCACCTGTCCGCCAAGCGCTCCACCCAAGGCCGGCACACACAGCGGTGCGACGGCAAGCACCACGAGCGCCATTATGTCCCAACGCTCGCGCAGAAATTCACAAGCCTGGTCGCGCAGTGAAAAGAAATCCGTTGAATGCTGGTGGTCTTTGTTTTTCATGGATGGGTTCCGGCTGATTGGCCGACGATCGTTCACTGCGACCGTCCAACTGATTCCTAGACCTTCTCCCGAGTGCGTCTGCCGAGCAAACCTTCCGGTCGAAAAACCAGAATCACAATCAGAATCGCGAATACGATGGCACCGGTCCAACGCTCGCCGGCATACGCACTGGAGAGCGCCCGCACTAATCCAATCACAATGCCACCGAGTACGGCGCCGGGAATGCTCCCGATGCCACCGAGAACCGCCGCTGTAAATGCGTAGAGCCCGTTTTGAAAACCCATCTGGAAGCCAATCGTGTTAATATAGAGGCCATAAATCACGCTGGCCGCCCCACCCAGAAATCCGCCTATGAAAAATGTCGCTGCAATGACTCGATCCACGTCGATTCCCACAAGTGCAGCGGCAGTCTGATCCTGCGACACTGCACGCATTGCCTTGCCGAGCCGAGTGGCTCGCACCAAAAACGAGAGGCCTAGCATCAGCGGCACCACCACAATCACGACCAGCAGGTCTTTCCAGGTGAACTGCAGCGAGTCACTCGGCAGGAGGTTTGCCGATGGAAGAAGTTCCGGAAACGAGCGGTCGGCCGAACCGATCCAGAAGAGCCCGATGTTCATAAAAATAAACGACACGCCAATGGCAGACACCAGCGGCGCGAGTTTCGGTGCCGTTCGCAACGGCTTGTAGACCAACCGATCGACCGCGACATTGAGCGTGCCACAAAAAAGGCCGCAGAGCACAACGAGCAGGGCGATTCCCATCCACGTTGCCGCTGGCCCTGCCATGGAGAGGCCGAGCGCGGCCACCAACGACAGGGCCAAGCATGCGCCCAGCATGATCAGGTCACCGTGCGCAAAGTTAATGAGCCCAATCACCCCGTACACCATCGTGTAGCCAAGCGCGACCAGCGCAATGAGGGCCCCATTGGTCAGTCCGATCAGGCACTGTTGAAAGAAAAACTGAACAGACACCGACTGACTCTTGTGGGGAATGGGGAATGGGGCGACCGACCGCAGCACGCGTGCTGCCAGTTGCAGTCTTAACGGTTCGCGGCGTCATCGCCCACGGCAGGAGCTTCAAGCACCTCTTCGAACTCGAATTTGCCGTTCTTTACAATACTGACCGTAAGCGTACGCATGGTTGTGTCGCCATTTGCATCGAAGCCCCAATGGCCGAGGGCGCCGTCAAAATCTCGAATCTGCAGTGCCGCATCGGTGATCTGTCGCCGATCCTTTGTGCCTGCATCGCTGATTGCACGCAGTGCCACGCAGGCCGCCTCATAGCCGTACACGGCATACGCCTCGGGATTCTCCCCAAATTTCTGGCGATACCGCTCTACAAACTCGCCTCCCTTGCCGGTTAGCTTTTCTGGCGGCAGTCCTCCAAACGTTACGAAGCAACGCCCCTCCAGATTCGCGGCGCCAGCAGAATCAATAAACACCTGCTCGCGGCATCCATCAGGCACCATCAAGAGTGCATCAACCCCGGCGTTGGTCATATCTTTGGCCAGCTGGCCGCCCTTGCTCTGCGTTGTCCCACCAAAATAAACAAGGTCGGGCTTGGCGGCCTTGACGGTAGCCATCAGCGATTTAAATTCCTGCGCCTTGGAGTCGATCGAATCGTGCCCGAGCACCTCGATACCGATCTCGTGGCAGCGTTCGTCAACGAGGTCGGCAAGCCCTTTCCCATAAACCTCATTGTCATCTAAAATATAAACGCTCTTCACGCCCCTTTTTTTTGCCCAGTCGGCCGAAAGCGGCCCCTGTAAATCGTCAGCCGGCACGACACGCGTGTAGTTGATCCTGCCGGTGGGCCTGTAGACCTGCGGCTCCCCCGGTTCACCTAAGCCCGGCTTCGTAAGCCCCACAGCAGTATTGGCCGGCGACACCATGAGAAGATCGCCAAGGTTCAATATCGGCATCGACACTTTGGCTGCACCCGAATTGAAGGTGCCTATATAGACGCAGACGTCTGGGTCTTGCAGTGCTCGGCGGGCGTTGGCGGCCTCTGCCTCGCTGGTCCACTGGCCGGCTGCAGCCGTCGAATCATCGAGATCGAGATATTCGACACGAAACGGCCCTGCTTTTCCGTCGGCCTCTTCGATCGCCATGCGGATGCCTCGCACAAGCGTGTCGGACTGCTGCTTTGCACTGCCCGTGCGAGGCAGGCTGGAAATGATTTTTACCAGCGACGGATCTGCTGGGCGGCAGGCTGAAAGAAGCAGCACCGAAAACAGCGCCACTGCTAGGAGTTGAAACGGCCAGCGAGCCACGTACATGGAGAAAAATCCGTTCATATCGATACACTGTAGGGGGTTTGCCTCATCTCTGAAAGTGGGTCGGAAG
>CAIRDU010000303.1 GCA_903877395.1 uncultured Planctomycetaceae bacterium | reverse complement strand
GCCTCGGGTTGGGAGAGCCCGCGAATAGCCCGCCAAATGGCCAATGCGATGACCGTCCATGCCGCTGCGGCTACGGCAATACCGGCCAATGCGTCAGCGTCACCAGCCTCGCCAACTGTTTGGTCCACCAGCCACCCTACTGCACTCGCTGCGCACGCTATCCAAAGCGAGAGGCTGGCCGCATCGGCCGCCTGCACGTCATGCACTCGGCTGAGATGTATGACGGCCACGCTGCCAATCATTCCAGTGGTCATTCCAGTAGCTATGCAGAGGACACCCGGGCCAGTGAAAATACTCCTCCCTCGAACGCCTGTTGGAACGCCTGCCAGAAACCACGCTACAAACATCGCAAGAAGGCCACCAAGAACGCCGGCAACCGGCCACGCCACTCGCTCGCACAGCCAGAGCAGACGAATCCATGGCGACTGGCTCAGGCCGTGTGGCACGTCACCACTGGCGGCCACCGCGAGCGATGCCCCTGCCAGTGAGGCCAGCAACACGCTCCAAAGCGATCGCATCGCAGAGCAGGGGGGGGTGGATAGCACCCAGACAGTTCCGGCAGCAGCCACGAGCGTCAGCCATGACGCTGGCCTTCGTCGGTCGATCCGCAGGAGAACGGGCAGCACACACCATGCCTGGAGCGCAGAGGCATTCTGCGCCAAGAGTTTTGAAGGCACCATTTCCCTGCCTCACACGCGCGGCCGCACCTGTCCTTGCACTCGCAACGGCAACCCCAAAATCCGCAGGAATCCCTCTGCGTCGCTCTGGTCGTACGATCCGCCTCCCTCCATCGATGCAATCGCCGCATCGTAAAGGCTCTGCGGGCTGGACCGACTCTGTACCAGCATGTTGCCTTTGTACAGGTTGAGCTCGACGGAACCCGTCACGGGCTTCTGCGTTTCTCTGATAAATGCCAACAAGGCATCCATTTTGGCGCAGTACCAGAATCCGTAATAGACCGCCTCAGCAACGGCTGGAGCCAACTGGTCTCGCAGGTGCACTAGATCCCGGTCGAGTGTCATTTGTTCGACGAGCCGATGAGCTTCGTAGAGCAACGTCATGCCAGGGGCCTCATACACGCCGCGACTCTTCATGCCGACAAGTCTATTCTCCACAATGTCGCTGCGACCGACGCCGTTGCGGCCACCAATCTCGTTGAGCGCGAGCACCATCTCGTGTGCCGCAAGACACTTCCCGTTCACGCGGACAGGCACGCCCGATTCAAAGTCGATCCGCACCATCTCTACCCGATCGGGGGCAGCTTGCGGCGACACCGTCATGCCAAACTCCACGAGCCCAAAGCCATCCGTGGTGAGCTCCTCCAGCAGCCCCGCCTCATAGCTGGTGTGGAGGCAGTTTTCGTCGGAACTGTAGGGCTTGCCCTTGGATGCTTTGACGGGAATGTTTCTGGTTTCGCAAAACTCTAAGAGTTCTGTGCGACCAGGAAAACGCTCGCGGAATTCTGGAATCCGCCAAGGGGCTAGGACCGTGATGGCTGGATCGATCGCCTCAGCGGCCAGCTGAAAGCGACACTGGTCGTTTCCTTTGCCTGTGGCACCGTGCGCATACACAGTCGCTCCTTCGCGGTGCGCGATCTCCACGCATACTTTGCTGATGAGAGGCCGTGCGATCGATGTACCCAAGAGGTAGGTGCCTTCGTAGCGGGCCTGCCACTGCATCACCGGAAATGCAAAATCGCGGCAAAGCTCTTCTCGCACATCCACGATCATCGACTTCGACGCACCGCAGTCTCGCGCCTTTGCCAGCGTGGCCTCACGATCCTCGCAGGGCTGTCCCAAGTCGACGTACACGGCGATCACATCGTAGCCCTTTTCGATAAGCCATCCCAAGATCACCGATGTGTCCAAACCGCCCGAGTAGGCCAGCACGCATTTCTTCTTCATCCACAACTCCTGTTCATTATCGATTCGTCCTGCGTTGCCATACCTTGG
>CAIRDU010000302.1 GCA_903877395.1 uncultured Planctomycetaceae bacterium | reverse complement strand
GGGACTGCTACCAAAGCGTTGAAATCTCTGCGAAGGCATGCTAGAATACCGTTGTGGAAGGTTAGAAGTATCCGATCTTATGAATCGAGTCGGCCCTCGTGGTCGCTCGTGCCAACCTCGCGAAAGCACAAGGTGGTTACTCGCTCTGGCAACAGTGCGGGAGGATACGCGTTGAAAGCGTTTTTCAGCGAAGCTTTCGGGAGTTTCTGGAGCCATAGGCTGCCTCTACAAGTAGTCCCAAAGAACTCGAAAGCACCTTCCTTTCCGTTACGGGAAAGGGGTGCAGTATGCCGGTTGGATTTCCATCAATTCGGGTCGACAGAGACAATGTGGCCCACCATCTCTGGTGCAACAATGGCACGTGGTGGGTGCATTTCACGGTTCACTTTGATCACCGAAAACGCCGAGTTCGCAAGTCGCTCCAGACCCACTTGCTGACCGAGGCGATTGTTCGCCGAGACGAGATTCTTTCCCGCATCGATGTTGAAGGGGAGTCATTGTCGGAGCGGCAATCGATTCGCCGCTGCGAAAGTGCCGATTCCCATCCCACTGCGAGCGAGTTCGCCACTCGTCTGGTCGATGCGTGGCGGATCAAGGGCGACAGTGTCAGATGCCCGAGTTCAGCTCAATGCAAAGGAGATTCCAAATGAGCGACGAAGAGAAAAAGCCAAAAGTGGAGAGGGTCGATCTAGCGACCGGGGGATCGAAGCTCGCCGCGTTTCGGGCGTTTCGAAGTTGGGCGGAGGCACTCGCGAAGCGGGAAGGGCAGACTATGAGTCCCTCTTGGTACAAGGATGGCCCGGAGGATTGCCCCGAACTGTACGAGACGACGACATCACCTCCGCAGAAAGGAGGTTCATCATGACCGTGTCAAACCCTGACTTCTCAGAGCGTGCCGTGGACTGCGACTGCGACCAGGAGGTGGACGAAGGTTTCTGGGAAGGACTGTTTGTTCGAACGCGACAATCGCTGTCTATCATCAATAAATCTCCGGTGCTTCACACGTTCCGTGCGAACGAGTGGACGGCTCATGACGATGTGTTTCTCTACGTCACGGCAGATCGCGCAATCTGGAAGGGCAAGCATCCGAGCGAATCGAGGCCAGTGGGGTCGCTGGCCTCGGAGAGCCCAATTGATTCGGAGGAGGATGTGAAGCATTGGATCGATTTATGAGTCACTTTTGCCGAGGGGTGGTTTCATCAACTGGCAGGTGGGGTGCGCCGGTACAACAAGCACACCCCACCAATGGGGTGGTTTGGCAGCTCGCTGGAGGTTAGACTCGGCCGAGTGGATATCGGCTCGCCACGGTTTTGGACGGCTGCTCTTTGTAACTTAGAAAAAAGACCAAGGTTGGCCGTGCTTTGGGTTTCAATACGGGCTGCTTTGTGGAATGCTTCAGCAGGACTCAACAGATGGCCGATGGCTCTAAGCCAGCCGATGGCTGGTATTTCGTCAAACACAATAACAGCCAGCGCGAGGGCCCGGCCACTCTGGCCAAGCTCAAGGCGATGGTGAGCGACGGTTGGCTCATATCTAATGATTTGGTCTGGCAATTCGGCATGGCCGACTGGGAGTTGGCCGGAAAGGTTCCGGAGCTCTTTGGCAACCAGTTCAGTCAGAAGCTCCGACGGGCGTGCGAGCCTATTGGATCCCACGCAAAGGGGCCGTCCGCGACATCGATCAAACCGCCAGCCATTCCAGTAAAACACCCAGGCCAAGCCCTCAGCCGCCGCTCAAAGAAGGGCGATCCGTTTGTTGTAACTTGGCACGATCTTTCGGCGAGGCACGTCTGGATTGCGTATGGAGGATTTCTGGCGGCGATTGGAATCACATGCACGGCCATTGTCCAATCGCGTTTGCCATTGGCAATTGCAATTGGTGGCTCGTGTATTGCTGTGGCAGGGCTCTACGTCGAAATCGGCGTGATTTTCCGGTGGCTCATCCAACGCCATCGGCAAAGTTGAAAGAAAAGGCCACCGGGGGCCCTCTGGACTGTTAAGGATTTGCTGGACGACATCGTGTTGCTTGTCGATCATCAGCCATCGCTCTGACATATTCGCAAGCGCGCCCAAGTTGACAAAGGTCATAGAGGACTTTATCCACCGGTAACTAGGCTAGGGAGCAACGGTGGGATTATGGCCTAAATTCAGCGTGCTGGCGGGAGCCATTGTTTGGTTTTTTTCGTCCCAGCCCATCATCGTGCTGGTGCGCCAGGATTCATTAGCCATGTTCACGGCGACCACTCCCGCCATGCCAAGTTCGATTGGGCAGTTGAGTGGTTCGCCGCTGCGCAGGTGGTTGTGCAGATTGGTGTGGTGCAGGTGGATATCTTCGCCGCCTGTCTTCTGGTGCTCGTCCAACACTTCGCCGTCTTTGTTCTTGGCAACCCAACCGGTGGGCGTAAAGAAGAGTGTGCCGCGATAGCCGCGGATGAGGTGGTCGATCCCGACTCGATTGCTCATTGTACCCAGCACGTATACCGTCATGCCACGAGGGTATTCGCAGATCATCTCGAAGTTGTCCGGAAGTTCGCGGCCATCGGGCCACTGCCAGATGCCCCCCATGCCAACCACGCGGCGAGGATAGAGCAGGTCGCACGCTTTCATGATCCGCGTGATGCGATGGATGAACAGATCGGTGGCGATTCCGCCAGAGTACATGCCGTAGGCTCGCCACTCGTGATAGTGATGCGGATTCCAGTCGATTTTGGGAGCGTGGCCGAGCCAGGCATTCCAGTCGAGATCCGCAGGCTTGGGTTGCTTGTCATCGAGGTGTGGCACGCGAAATGGACCTTGTTTGTCGTAGCGGCGGACGTATTCAATCTGGGCCTGCACCACTTGCCCGATTACCCCCTTTTTTATTGCCTCGCCGGCGGACCGGTAACTGTCGTCCGACAGGGCCTGCACGCCGATTTGCAGGGGCATTTTTGTCTGCTGTTGTTTCTTCATCACCGCCTGCGCCTGCGGGATGGTGTGCGTCATGGGCTTCTCGCAGTACACGCCCTTGCCGGCATCCATTGCGTCGATCGTCATTGTGCTGTGCCAATGCTCGGGCGTGGCAATCGTGACGTAGTCGATGTCCTTGATGTCGAGCACCCTACGGTAGTCGCTGAAAGCTTGCGTTTCGAGTTTTGCAGCCGCCACGTCCGCTCGCGTCTTCCAACAATCGGCGACACCGAGGAACTCGAGATTATCGTTCTGCTTGAGCTTCAAACACGCGTTGACATGCCCTCCCCCCATGCCCCCCACTCCGATGAATCCAACGTGGATGCGATCGTTGGCTCCGATCACACGTGCATAGCTCTTCGCTGGCAGGCCTACTACCGCAGCAGCAACTCCGTTGGAGGCGAGGAATAGCCGACGGGAAAGAGGGCCGGCACGAGAAGGTGAACGAGGATGCTTCGATTGCATAGGAATCAATCTCCAGTCGGTGCTGAGTGTAGGGGGCTGTTGGTCCTAGGGAGAGATCGGTATCGCCATCAGCACCGCGCAGTAGTGGCAGGTGCTTCCAGCGATGACGAAGAGATGCCAGGTGGCGTGAAAGAATCGCACTCGATTGTCGCGCATCAAGAACACCGTTCCAACCGTGTAGAGCAGGCCGCCGGCCAGCATCCACCAGAGCACCGTGCTAGGCACCGCTGCCAGAATTGGTTTCATGGCGGCGGCTGGCAGCCATCCCAGCAGTACGTACGCTCCGAGGGTAACGCTGTGCAGTCGCGTGTAAAGCAATTTGCAAATGATTCCCGCAAGAGCAAGGATCCACATCGATGCAAACAGAGCCCACCACCAACCTTTGTGGAGATAGGTGAGCGAGATCGGCGTGAACGTGCCGGCGATGAGTAGGAAGATACAGACTTGGTCGACCGTCCGAAAAAAATGACGCAACTGAGGCTGCTCGAAGGTGTGCGACAACGTGGAGGCAGCGTAGAGCGCCATCAGCGTCACCCCGTAAATGCTCACCCCGATCACCTGCAAGGCGGTGCCATGGACAACAGCTCGATGCACCAGGATTGCTGTTCCTACGATTGATAGGGCCAGCCCACATCCATGCGTCAGGAAGTTGGCGAGCTCATCGGCTGCCGACAGCGGAGCAGACGTGCTGGGTGGTTCGAATGGTGGCCTACTCATAGAATTCATCGAATTTCAGCCGTCTCGACGGCGTTGCGGCACACAGATGCTTCGAATCATAGCGTATCCTAGCCGCACGATCAGTAGCAACGGAGAGTAGAAGAGTCTGGAGTTCTCCGCTCTATTGAGAGGCGTGCCCGGAAGCATGTCGTGGCCAACGGGTCGGTCAGTGGGCTCACATTCTCTCTGAGAATTCGACGTTCTCCGGAGGTCGCAACGAATGCAAACGCCAGTTCTCGAACTCCCGTGTAAACGCAACGGTCATTCCGATCGTGCTGGTTCGAAGCGGTGGATCGATTTGTGCTGAGCATCTATCGCAACGGATTCGTGCAAAGTCTTATTCTGCACGTGTCGGGGCTGCTCGTGCTCGCAACGCTCGTAACCGCTCCAGAGATGCACACCAAACACTTGCGGTGTGC
>CAIRDU010000301.1 GCA_903877395.1 uncultured Planctomycetaceae bacterium | reverse complement strand
GTGCCACGATCTTCGTGAACGTCGTGCGGAGATTCAAACCACCCCCAGCAGCCTTGGGGGCCACCAACGTAGCGCCCTCGGGGGCCTGCTCGAAGGCTTCCCTCAGAATCTCATGCGGGGCTCCCTGAATTGGCACTACACGTACAGCATGATCTCCACCGCGATGCTCGGTCTTTTTCGATAGTACAGTGAGCCTGCGCCCCTGGTGCGATCCGCGCACAGCCTCATCATCGCCACAACAACAGCACGCATTGCATCCCTCCCGGTAGACGTTGGTTGAACTGGGGACGAATACCCCCACGGTGGGGCCACCCGCAACGCCTAGCGGATGTGCCGCAGCTATCACCGCTCGGGCATCCGTTCGCCCTCCGTGCCTGCGTTACTGCTTACGGTGCCGACTGACTGCGGGCCACGCGAAAACCCAGATTCTCTCTCTGGAAGTGGTGCCATTTAAGGAGGGGCAGGTCAGGCGAGATCGAGGAGTCACTGCAACTCGCCACGTCGATCATGCCAGTGGGACTGAAGGCGGTGATCACGCTGCAGGACTGCGCCGACCTGCTCGCCGCGCTGCGGGAGCAATGACGGCGGGCCCGCCTAGCTGCCCGTGGACAAAGTCCTCCGTGCACTTTGTCCACTTGAAAACCTCCTGATTTTTTGCGGGTGCTACGCACCCGAGACCGCATCGTGCGGTCCAACACGCGGTTTATCCACAGCCTGCTAGCGGGCCGCGTCCTTCGGCTCAAAGTAGCGGCCGAGGATCCGCGCCAAGACCTGCTTGCCGCGGCTGTTGCCGTGGATCGAATCCCGCGCGAAATGGTCGTAGGGCTTGTAGGACCGCAGCATGTAGTCCTCCCACGCCTTGCGGATGTCGAAGAATTCCGCCCGCTCCTCGCGGCACATCCGCCGGAGCCGCGTAGGGAACTGCTCCATGTCGTCGACGGCCACGGCCGGCGTCTTCGACCGGACATAGATCGGCTCGTAGACCTCCCGCGGCGCGATGGCTCCGCTCATGACGAGAATCTCGCAGTTCGATACCTGCCAGATCTGCCGGATCACGCTGCGCATCGCCTCGACGTCGAAGCCATGGCTGATGCCGGCGATCATCACGAGGTCGGGCTTGTAGTCGAGCACGAAGGGCTTCACGCGGCCCTCGTCCTTATAATACTGGCAGCCGGCGCCGCCGCGGACGCTCGTCACGATCTCGATCTTGGTCTTGGGATAGGTGCGGGCCAGCAGTGTCTCGTAGAGCGAGTTCGAGGTGTCGTTGCAGATGCTGTCGCCGAGCATCACGATCCGCAGCGTTCCGCCGCTGGCCAGCCGCTGCATCGTCTCGGGGAGAAACTGCCAGCGGTCGGCCGCGGGCTCGAACTGCACCACCGGGCACTCCGCCGCGAGCCCCGCCCCCCATGCGGCCGCCTCGTCGGCGGTGATCTTCTCGACCCGCAGGCTCTTCACGGACAAGGGCCCCGCATTGGCCTGGAGCCGGATCCGCGCCTTGCGGGCGTCGGCATGGCCGCGGAAGCAGAGCACATACGGCCGCCAGTCAGTGGAAGAGTCGATGCTGTCGTGGTCGTCGCTTACGATCTCCTTGCCGTCCTTGTCGAGGAACACCGCCGCGCAGAGCGGCTTCTCCGACGCCTGGGCGAGGAACCGGAGCCGGTAGAAGGCGAACGGCTCGACGGGAAAGGACTTGCTCATGAGCTGGCCCTTCCGGATACGGATGCCGTGCTCGTCGGGGTCGTCCGCCAGCCAAATCGTGTCGCCTTCGAACGGTGTCGGGGCCTTCGAGGGCTCCCAGCCATCGGCCGCCGGCGCAATGCGAAAATCGGAGGCGAGGAGCGGCGGAAATTCCACGAACCGGATGTTGCGGTAGCGGATCGTGCCCACCATGGTGCCGTGGATCTGCAGCGCGATCACGCCCTCCTGCGGGATCGTGGCGTCGGTCTCCGTGTAGTCGACTGTCTGGACGCCGTTGATCGAGAGCTGGATCCGCCGACCCTCGCAGCGGACCACGTATTCGTTCCAGCCGTCCTTCGTCCGAGCGCGGGCCTGCGCGACGGTCTCCTTGGGCGGTGTCACGAGCACTCGGTTGCGGCGGCTCTCGTCGTAGAGACAGCCCTCGTAGGCGTCGCCGATGTCGGCCTGGTAGCCGATCACCTCGTGGTGGTTGGGAATGCGGACGGTGCGGAACTGAACGCCGGCATTGAGGTCCTTACTGCCGTCGATCTTGTATTCGAAGCGGAGCTCGAAGTCGCTGAACGTGCGGTTGGTGGCGAGGAACTCATTCTGCGGTGCGGCCTCCGTCGGGCTGCCCGCCACGATCGCGCCATCCTCGATCCGCCAGGTGGCTTTCGTGTCGCCGTTCCAGCCCGCGAAGGTCGTGCCGTCGAAGAGCGTCTCCACCGGCGCCGACGGCGGCTGCTCGGCCGCGGCCACCCACGGGCAGGCGACGGAGAAGAGGGCGGCCACCAGGGGCAGGGCCAAGCTCAGCGACTGGCGGCGGGAAGACGAGGGAAGGGGGAGACGCATCCGGGTGGGCTTTCCAAAGGAGGTCGGGCGAGAACCGAAGAATCTTACATCCATACAATACATATGGCCTTGGACGTGGTTTTGTCATCCAGCGTCAGTTTCTGGGGCTTTGGGAGGGGCGGCGATCACGGCAGGCTTGAAGGATAAGGATAGCCCGGTCAACGGCACTTCCGAAAGCGTTAGACCAGCGGCGGCGGGGCCACGGGCAACGCCTTGCGGATGTGCCGCAGCGATCACCGCTCCGGCACCGTCAGACTTCGGCATCCGCCTCGCCCTCCGTGCCTGCGCTACTGTTGCTGGACTGCTTACTGTGCCAACTGACTGCGGGCCACGCGGAAACCCAGATTCTCTCTCTGGAAGTGGTGCCGTTTAAGAGGGGCAGGTCAGCCTTCTGGAACAGAGCGTCACAGTCTCGCTCCAACACCCCGCCGATCAGTTTGCAGTTCCACGCCGGGCTACGACGAACGACTTCTTGCGCCAGAATGTCGATTTGCCGCCAGCCCAGCCGTTGAAGCGAACGAATGGAAGTACCGAAAACCACCGTTTCAATTCCACTCCACAACGCCGCTGCTTGGCACATGGGACACGGCTCAGCGGTCGTGTACAAGACGAGGCGCTTCCCTTCGATGCCAACACCTGATGAAGACAGCCCGTTGATAGCGTCGATTTCGCCGTGCCACGTTGGATTGACTGAAGTCTTGTTCCAGCCTTCTGAGAGGATTATGCCGCTGTCGCCATCCACGATCAAAGCCCCAAAGGGTAGATCGGGAACATTCGCCGCCAGTGCGATGGCCCGCCGCATGTAGAGTTCGTGATCATTCATGCAACCCTGCGTTCAATTTCCTTCCGACACTCTGGGCAAGTATGGAAGCGGGTTCCCGTGCAGCAAACGAGATGCTCGTAACACATTTTCTTTTCGCCGCACTCCCAGCATTGAGCCAAAACCATCTCTGGCTGTTCCTGCGGCGGTGTAGCATTCTCAAAAGTATCCATATCTCTTCTTTCGTGATTCCAAAAAAGTGTTCACGCCGTACTCTAGCAAACTTTAGGAATAGGTAACATTCAATGAACTGTCCAAATGAATGGTGATACCTTCTAAGTTTAGATTGTGTCCTTCAATAGACCAGCCACGCCTTGGAGTTCGTGGAAAAGGGCGCGGAGATTTACGCGAAGGCGTGAACCGCAGATGCTCTTTACAAAACCGCTGAAACCAAACACCCTGTGTCGTCAGCTAGAACCAAGCAACAATCGGATGAATATTATGAACCACTTGCCAAAAGAAGAAGCAATCAAAGGGGCATTTTTTGGTGCCCTTGTTGGCGACGCCCTCTGTCTTGGCAGTCATTATGAATACGATGCCGCAAAGATTTTTAAGGCCTATGGCAATAGGCCAGTGGACAAATTTATGTCACCTGGCGAAATGATGGGTGGCCACACTCATGGAATCGGATGGGGTGAGCGCAATTACCATCCGGGTAAAACGGCCGGGGGAACCACCGACTACGGTGATTACAATATCCTCGTTTTAGAGCATTTGGCGGCTATCTCCGACCCCCCGAGAGCCTTGAGTGTTGCAGCGATGATTCCCCATTGGATGAATCGTCTTGAGAATGGCTGGGGTTCATGGATTTGCACCATGACTCAAGAGACCTATGCGCAAGTCAAAAGAGGAACCCCGATTGAACATCTTGGCGGTATCTCGAACGCGATGGCTATCCGCCATGTTGCGGCCCATGCCTACTATGAAACCGAAGAGGAATTGGTGGACGCGGCAAGAAAAACAATGTTCACCCATAAAGATACTCACGCATTAGGCGGAGGAGAGTTTTTTGCGCGCGTCACCCACCGAGTTATGAATGATGCCACCCCTCTCGATTCGATTGAAAGCGTGGCATTACTGATGGGGGGATTTTTTGAGCAAAAAGCGGCTCAAGCCATTGCGAAATGTACAGAAGAGGCGGATCCTAGCTCGGCACTTTCCAAAGAGCCTTTCTCAGATGATCTAGCCCTCACGAGCATGGCAAGACTATGGGATATCGGCCGCTCTGAACCGATCAAAGTCGGTAAAGCCAGCCCAACCGAGGGGACGCTTCCGGGCGCGATCTATTTTATTCTTAAGTATGCAAACCAAGACGACGGATTAAAAAAAGCGCTTCAAGCCAATGCAATGGTTGGTGGCGATAATGCGTCACGGAGCATTGCAATCGGAATGGTATTGGGTGCCTATAAAGGGGTTCATGCGATCCCACGTGCATGGAAGGAGACGCTGGATCAATGGGACTATTGTGAGAATCTGCTCAATCAGCTGCCACTGCTAAAACACCGACCAAGCACTCTCCAAGGAAACTGACCACCCAAAACTTCTGGATTTCAAACGGTTTTTCTGGGCCAGCCGGTCGCCAGCAGCATCGTCGCGGCGTGAATGTCGACGATCGCCTCCAGGTCTTGGCAATAGCCGCCGCCGCAGACGATCGCTACCGGTGTCGCGGCAGTGGTGGCGGCCGCCAGGACCATCCGGTCGCGCTCCAGTAATCCGGCCTTCGTGAGCCCAAGCCGGCCGAGCCGATCTCCTTCATAGGGATCGGCCCCGGCGATGTAGAGCACGATATCTGCGCGGGCCCGGTCGAACGACTCGGCAAGGGCCGCCGCAAGAGCCCGCAGATACTCGTCGTCGCCGGTGCCATCCTCGAGCACGACATCGAGCGAGCTGGGATATTTTCGCAATGGAAAGTTGCGGGCGCCATGCATCGACATGGTGAACACGGTCGGGTCGTCGACAAAGATCTCCGCCGTGCCATTGCCCTGGTGGACGTCGCAGTCGAGGATCAGCACCCGTTCAACGCTCCCGCGGGCCTGCATTTCTCGGGCCGCCACGGCCGTGTCGTTGAACACGCAGAAGCCCTCGCCCCAGTCGGTGCCAGCGTGGTGCGTGCCGCCGGCGAGACTGGCAGCGATGCCATCCTCGAGGGCGGCAGCCGCCGCGTCCACGGCCGCGCCCGTGCTGCGGAGCGACCGCTCGACCAGTTCGCGGCTCCAGGGGAACCCGATCCGCCGCACCTCCTCCCGCGAGAGGGTGCCCGCCATGACCCGACCGAGATAGCCCTGCGCGTGCACGCGGAGCAGTTCGTCGTCGGTGGCGGCATGCGGCTCGATGAATTCAAGCGGCATCCCAGCGGCTGCGTGCTGCTCCAGCCGCCGTCGCAGGAGCATGTATTTGTCGATCGGAAAGCGGTGGCCATCCGGGAGCGGCAGGGGATATCGATCGCAGGGGAAGAGTCGCATACCGAGGGATTGTAGGCCCTCACGGCATGCTGTCCGGTGCCCCACGCCGTGGCATCCCCTGCCCTGAAGGATAGCCCGGTCAACGGCACTTCCGAAAGCGTTGGACCCTCGATGAGCGATCGATGAGGCGAACTGGGTGCAAGAGTACCCAAGTAGCGGGGCCACGGGCAACGCCTTGCAGATGTGCCGCAGCGATCACCGCTCCGGAAACGTCGGGCTCCGGCATCCGCCTCGCCCTCCGTGCCTGCGCTACTGTTGCTGGACTGCTTACTGTGCCGACTGACTGCGGGCCACACGGAAACCCATGCAGAGGGCGCGGATCGACGTGGCTGGGAAGCGGCTCGCAGACCGGCAGTGATTCGAGTCACGCCCGCAGCTGCCGCTGCGCTCCACGCGGTACGAGCCCTCTTGGGGGCCAACCGGATCTGCGCCGCCCGGCAGCTTGTCGCCGTACCAATCCAAGCACCACT
>CAIRDU010000300.1 GCA_903877395.1 uncultured Planctomycetaceae bacterium | reverse complement strand
CTACGCCCTTTGTCCACAGGCAGGCGATCTATTGGCTGTGCAGGTGGTCAAGTTCTTCGGCTGGAAGCCAGCGAGCTGCCAGATCCGCCTGTAGCCTCGCCGCAGCAGATGGGTCGGGCTCCCGCTGCGGGTGAATCGCGGCCGCGGCCGCCAGGGCAATCTTCGCCAGCGACTGGCGATCCTCGGGATCGGTTCGCGTGAGCCGGTCGGCTAAATGCACGACGCCCTCTGGGTTGTTCTGTGCAGACTGCGAGAGGCTCGACATGAAGAGGCAAATTTCATGCAGGTTCGACGCTGCAGAGCGCACAATGATCGGCTGCAGCGTACGCGTGACTATTTCCAACCCCACGCCATCGGTGTCAAGGAAGGCGTCGATCTGCACCGACTGCCGTGGCTTACCATCAACGGATGGCGAGGCCGCGCGATGCTGCACCAGCAGCAGGCAGGTGCCCGTGAGAGCTTTTGGGGAGAGCGAACCCGAATACGCGCCGCGGCCATACAGCACAATCGCACCGCCGGAGCCATGCTGTTCGCAGTGCAGCAATCGCAGCACGCCAACGGTGCCGTAGCCATCGCTCAAACGCCACTGGTCGGGGCCTGCTGGATCCAACGCCAGTCGACTGATTCCCAGCACCCGCCAGATATCCACAATGGCCTCTGGTTTTTCAAGTGAAAACCGAAGCAGATCAGGATCGCAGGCAAAGGTTTCGACTGGAAGCTTGCGGTAGAGTGTTGTCGAGTGAAGGCATTTCTCCACCGTCTTTCGCTGCAGATGAGGCATGCGTTCCAGCGGCAGGGCTTCGATGGCCCGCCGACGCGATTCGCGACTCGATGAGCCGCTATCGCCCGTCGTAGAGGCACGGCCAGAGCCGGACGCGGCCATATCCGCAGCCCCCACATCAGCCACGATGCTCGCTGCCCATACCGCGGCCAAGACCCCAACGGCAGCCATACCACAGTTCCGCGCACGCATGAAGATTCTCCCCCTTAAAACAAGACAACGGTCTCTGGTGCAAACTCTTCAGCCGCACGGCCACACCGCGTGTGTGGCGGGCCGCTCGTGGCCCACTGATGCACCTGAGAGATCTGGAAGAGTTTTCGGTTTGCGGCGATGGTGCGGAACAATCATTTTGATACGTCAATTTGACTGCCCCCCCAGCTTGCCAGACTTGCCGCATTGCCGTCACAGCGGGTGTTGGCGTGGCTTCGCAGATTCCCTACCATCCCCGCCCGCACGTGAATCATCTCTTTGTGTGTCAACCCAAAAGTGTGTCGGCCTATGCGCCAAGACAACGAATCCGACAGCGACGATGCCCCGGACGGCTCGGAAGCATTGGCATCCACGCCGATCGCTGCGCACAAATACCCAGCGAGCCTGCTGGGCCGCGCACTCGTCGCGTGGACTCGCGTCTGCTTGCGGGCCAGTTCGACAGTGGTGCTGGTGGCCGTTGTCTCGGCAGTGGGTGCTGGTTTTTGGACGGCTCAATCGCTGGGCTACAAGGTGAGCCGTACCGATCTGCTGGATCCAAAGAGCGACTACAATAAACTGTGGATCGACTACGTCCGAGAGTTTGGCGAAGATGAAGATGCCGTCGTTGTTGTGGAAGGCTCCTCGCGAGCCAAAGTGATCGAAGTACTGGAGGAGGTGTCGCAGGAAGTGTCTCGCGACGGCGCACTGTTTCGCTCCGTTCTCCACGAGGTGGATCTTTCAAAGATTCGCGCAAAGGGACTCCACTACCTTTCGCCTTCGGACCTCGCGGAGATCGATCGCTTTATTCAGCGCACCGAGCCGATTCTGGATGGTGGCTGGGCCCAGTTGAAGGTGGGCACGATGATTGGCGGACTCGCCGGCCAGATGGTTGCCGGCACGCCGCCGGGTTCCACGACGGCCGATGAACTTCCTGCCGCAGCGCTGGAGCGTTATAGCGAAAGCCTTGTGGCCGGGCTCGACGCGGTGTCGGCCGCTTCTACCGCCAAGCCCGGGGATTATCTCTCGCCTTGGCCGGGCATGCCCGAATCTCTTTCGACACTGCGAGATCTTTCCAGCGAACACCTTCTGGCCAAGGACGGCACGCTGGGGTTCATGCTCCTGCGACTGGCCAAAGCCAAAGGAGGGTTCGCCGGAGCATCCGTCGCCACTGACGAGTTGCGGCGTCTCATCAACCTCGTAGCGGCGCGCCATCCCGGCGTGACGATCGGCCTGACCGGACTGCCCGTCATGGAAGATGATGAGATGCGATCAAGCCAGCAGTCGATGGTGTGGGCCAGTGGGCTCTCCCTGGCAGCGGTGATCGTGGTGATCATCGCAGGATTTGGGGGAGTGCGGCACGCGCTGATGGCCAATGGCGTGCTGATCATCGGTATGGCGTGGGCCTTTGCGTGGGCCACGGCAAGTGTCGGGCACTTAAACATTCTGAGCGTGACGTTCACCGTCACAATGATCGGCGTCGGCATCGATTACGGCACCTACTACATCGGCCGCTATCTCGAACTCCGACGCAGCGGTCTCCCCTGCGAAACGGCGCTCTTGGAATCCAGCGCCTCAGTCGGGCCAGGCATTCTCACCGGCGCGATCACGACGGCAGTCGCGTTTTTCTGTGCGGCACTGACGAGCTTTGTTGGGGTGGCGGAACTGGGAATGATTGCAGGAGGCGGCATCCTGCTGTGCGCCGCGGCGCAATTGCTTGTCCTGCCAGCGGTGGTAGCGATCGTAGATCGCGGGCCGCTGGGGCGCCGACTCCCCGAGCCTGTACCCGTGCATGTATGGCTCCAGCCAATTTTTCGCCATCCACGATTTGTGGTGCTGGCCGCACTGGCCACCACGCTGGCGGTTGCCTCTGGAATCCAAGATTTGCGATACGACCACAACCTACTCAACATGCAGGCAGACGGCTTGGAGAGCGTGGAAATTGAGAAGAAGTTGCTGGCCGAATCAGATCAAAGCGTGTGGTATGCCCTCTCCATCGCCGACTCGCAGGAGCAACTCCTCGAACGCAAGAAGCAACTCACGGCGCTTGCGAGCGTCGAACGCGTGGATGAGATCGCCTCGCTGTTGCCGGTCGATGAGCAACTCAAACGGCCACTCATCGAAAGCATTCGCGGTCGACTGGCGACGCTTCCAGAGCGGCCTCCCGAGATTCCCATCGACCGACTCGACTCGCTCGGTGAAACGCTCGCGTGGGCGCAGGGCGAAGCCACGAAGCGACCGGGAGCACTTCGTACCGCATGGCATCTGGAACGCGCCCGCGATGCCTTGCGACGCATGGGCCCTAACGAATGCTACCAGGCGTTAGCCGTCTTTCAGCAGCGGTCCGCGGGGGATCTTCTCAACCGACTGCACAGCCTAGCCGATGTGGCCGATCCAGATCCGCCCACGCTCGATGACTTGCCGCCAAGCCTCGTCGACCGGTTCGTTGGCCAGAGCGGCAAACACCTGCTCAAGATTTACGGCCGCGGCGACATTTGGAACTTCGATTCACTGAAGCGATTCGTCACCGACGTGCGGAGCGTGGATCCTCGTGCCACAGGCAACCCGCTGCAAGCATTCGAGGCATCCCTCGAGATGAAACGCAGCTACGAGCAGGCCGCAATCTATTCGCTCATTGTGATTTTAGGAGTGCTCTGGCTCGACTTCCGCAGCATCACACACTCCCTTCTTGCAGCGATGCCTCTGGCCCTTGGCATGCTGCAGACGCTGGGACTCATGGGCCTCGTGGGCATTGATCTCAACCCTGCCAACCTCATCGGCATTCCGTTGATTCTGGGCATCGCCGTGGACTACGGCGTGCACATTATGCACGACGCGCTGGAGCGGCCGGGCCCATACCGAATTAGTGCCTCCACCGCCAACTCCGTACTCGTCGATGCCCTAACGACGATTCTGGGGTTCGGTGCGCTGATGGTGGCCAGTCACAGGGGGCTGGAAAGCCTCGGCCGCGTGCTCACGCTGGGCGTGACAACCTGCACGCTCACCTCGCTTATTCTGTTGCCAGCCGTGCTGGCGATCCTGCGTCCCTCGAAACATCGGGCCTCAGTATGATCCGGCTAACGGCATCCTCCGGATGGCAGGTCAGGCCTCAGCCGTGGACTTGGTCTTCCGACGGAAGAAGCGGCCCAGCGGACCCACGAGCATCGCTGGCAGGAGCACGAGGTCACCGGCCAGTGCCGCCGCCACCAACACCGCAAGCATGATGGCGAATCGGCTGATGGGGGTAAACGAACTCAGGCCGAAGACGAGGATGCCTAGGCCGCAGACGATTGAACTCTGCGCAAGCGCGCCTGCCGAATGCTCGAACGCACCGTCGACAGCGGCCAGCGAATCGGATCCCGCGTCCACCGCGCGGCGGTAGAAGGTGAGGAAGTGGAGGGTGCCGTCGATCGCCATGCCCAGCGCGATCGAGGCGGTCATCACGCTGCCGATGTCGAGCGGCAACCGCGCCCATCCCAGGAAGCCGAATAGCAAAAGCATCGGAAAGATGTTGCTGATCATTGCGACCAGCCCAGCACCGATGCCCCTCTGCACGAGCATCATCACCACGGTGATGATGCCGCAGGCCGACAGGAAACTCGTGAACAGATCGCTCAGGAGTGTGCGCTGGATTCCATGCACAACCGGCATCGCACCTGTGTAGCGGGCCATGATACCCGCGGCCTCGCCGCCGCCATTTTCGACCACAGGGCCGACTTCTGCCCGAACCCGATCCAAAACCCCGCCGTAATCGATATCATCGAGCGCCGAAATCCGCGCCGTAAGCCGCCAGAGTTGCGAACCATCGACGTTCCGCACATACCGTATATCGTCAACGTCTGCGAGATCGGCGGCGAGCCGTCGGGCGGTGGCAGCCTGTCGCACCCTGTCGCGAAAGCCCGTGTCACCGATCGGCTCGGGTGCGAATGAAGCGGCCGAAAGCACTGCTGTGGCACCAGTCGTCTCCCGCAGTCGCTCGCCCACCCGCTCCACGAGTGCCAGCCGCCTGTCGGGTCGCAGTGTGCAGTCGGGCCCGAAGACAAGCACCACCTCGATCGGTACCAACGGGCCTATCGCCTTCTCGATGGCGGCGTAGTCCCGAATCAGACGGCTCTTGGGACTGAAGAGCGTGTCGATGCGGACCGACGTGCGGATGCTCGGTACGCCAGCTCCCGTTATGACCATCACAGCAAAGAACGCAACCGTGATGGGGAAGGCCCTCCGCACGACGCCTGACGCAAATGCCCGCCAGTGCGGCGGCGTGAGCGATGCGCCCCCGCGGTCGCCGTGTGCTTTGATCGGCCATCGCTCGAAGATGCCAGGCAATACCGCAAATGTGGCAAGCAGCGGCGCCATCACCGCAATGGCTGCGTGGAATCCGAACGTACGGATTGGCTCGAGTTCGCTTACGACCAGTGAGAAAAGGCCAATCGCGGTCGTGCCAGCCGACAGCAGACAGGGCATCCATCCCAGCCGCACAGCCCGCATCGCCACGCCCCCGCGTACGTCGCCTTCGGTACCGCAGGCCTCCTGCTCGTTCGAGGCCTCAACGAGGTAGTTGACTAGGTGAATGCCGCCCGAAACGCTGAGCACGAGCACGAGGGCTGGCATCACGATCAGCACCGCGTTCATGCGGTCGCCCCAGAAGTGGAGCGTCGTGAATGAGAGACCCACGCACCACATCGACAACACGAATACGAGCAGGGCGTAGCGGATCGACCTCAGCGACCACCACGTCAAAACCAACACAATGGCCGCAGCCGCCGGCGTGAAACGTTGCAGCGACTCTTTGCTGGCGGCATCCACCGCAGCGTGGTCGACCACTGGTCCGGCGAGATGGATGCGTTCGTTGTCAGTGGTGGCTGTGTGCCGGATCAGGTCGCGGATCCACGGTACCGCGCGGCGACGGTCGGCGATGCCCGCGGGCGTGAAAGCGAACACCACACAGGTGGTCCGCCTGTCGGGGCCCACGAGAATCCCTCTGAGCCGGTCGATGGCGGTAGCCCGCTCGAGTTTGAGCGGAACGTCGGCCAGCCGCGCCAGAACGGTCGAGCCGTCAGTTACCGAGTCAAACCATTTGTGGCCCAGGCCGTCGGTTGGGGCGGTAGGACCGGTGGCTCCAGCAACCACCCGCGCCACCGTCGGACTATCTAGCAGGCAATCGGGCCAAGTGGCGACCGCGACTTCGCCGCTGCCGAAGATTGCCGAGAATCGATCGTATTCCCGCCGCTGCGGGAAGTCTGGATGCACCCACTCCATGGGCGTCTGCGACTCGGTCTCGAGCACCGCGAATGTGGCCCGGGCGATCAACGGGGCGGTTGCCCCCATCACCGCGAGGCCGCAGACGCTGAGCGCCATCCAGCAACCGTTCGCCGATCTTCCTTGATACTCTCCGGCTCCGGTATTGTTCATGGCGTCATGGCGTCATGGCAATGGGCCGCGAGTCGAGGCTTGGGTGAAGCACACGTAGGCCAATCATGGGGCATTTGGGCATGGGAGTATAAGACGCCCAACGGCCCTTGGACAAGTTGGCGGTCACTCTGGCCCGGCCTGCCGCATCACCAGCGCCGCGTTGTGGCCGCCGAACGCAAGGGATTGCGAGACCGCCGTGATGAGTCTGGCGTCCATCGATCGACGCACGAAGTTGAGCGGCCGGACCGGATCGTGCAGGTTGACGCAACCGTGGACCTTCTGATCGCGGAGCGACAGCGCAGTAATGGCAGCTTCGATCGCTCCGCTGGCACCGATGCAGTGGCCAGTAAGCGACTTCGTGGCATTGACCAGCGGACGCGAGCCGAACACCCGCTCGATGACCACCGACTCCACCTCATCGTTGATGATCGTGCCAGTTCCATGGGCGTTGATGTAGTCGACGTCCGCCGGCACGAGTCGGGCATCGTCGAGCGACAAACCGATCGCCCTGATCATCTGCTCCCCCGACGGTTCCACAAACATCATGCTGTAGGCATCGAATGACTCACCAAATCCGACGATCTCAGCTTGCATCCGGGCACCTCGGCGAAGGGCATGCTCCATCTCCTCGCACACAAGCACTGCTGCGCCCCCTTCCGCGAGCAGAAATCCCGTACGCCCACGGTCGAAGGGGCGATTGGCCGTCTGCGGCACGTCGACGACGCGGGCAAGCGTTTTAGCCGCATCGAAGCCCCTGAACACGCCGCCAAACGGGTCGCCCACGTACTCGGCGCCGCCGCAGAGGGCTACGTCGGTCTCCCCGCAGAGGATCGAGCGGAACGCGCGCCCGATCGCCGCGGTCCCGGCGGCGCAGGCGAGGGCACAGGTGGCATT
>CAIRDU010000299.1 GCA_903877395.1 uncultured Planctomycetaceae bacterium | reverse complement strand
CGGGCTCCCGCATCACGGAGGTAGCGGAGTGTTTCGCGGGCCATCTTGCCAGCTCCGATGAGGAGCACTCGCTTGTCATCGAATCGCTCAAACACGCCGCTTGCAAAATCGGCGACCGCCATGCTTGGAATCGACAGCCGCTGACGGCCGATAGCGGTTTCGCTGGCCACTCGCTTTGCGGTTCTAAGGGCTGCCTGAAACATCTCACCGGTCAGCGGCCCGGTGGTCTGGCTCTGCTGAGCGATCGCCCAAGCCTGTTTGACCTGCGCCACAATCTGCGGCTCGCCGAGGACCATACTGTCGAGCCCAGAGGCCACGCTCAAGAGATGCCGTACGACCGCTTTGTCGGATTCTCCCGAGAGCAGAGGCGCGAGCAAACCCGCATCGATTCCACGGCATTCAGCCAAGAAAGACACGATCTGCTCAGTCGGCGGCGGTACCGCATTTTTTTCGCCGGCAGTGTAGAGCTCAACCCGGTTGCACGTGGAAAGAATCACTACCTCACGGCCGGGAAAACGTTCGCGAAAACGGCGCAGGGCCTCGGCCGCCTGCTCCGCAGAGAAAGCTAGGCGTTCTCGCAGATCCAGCGGCACTGTGCGATGCGTGCCACCCACGAAGGCGAGCGTCATGGCGAGACCCCGCTGGCCAGCCCAGCCTTGGCTGCCGGGACGTGCTGGCTGTGAAGAGGCAGTGGCTTGGGAGGGGGCACACCGTGGCGTGTGACACCAAAGAGCCCCCACAGAATCGAGAGCGTGAGCACGCCAAAGCTCACCAGCGAGAGCCAGGCTGCGGTGCTGGCTGCACTGGGACGCCTGCACGTTATGCGAGAGACACATTCGGCACTCACAAGCCAAGCAACCAACGCGCCCATACGCAGCACGACAGGGTCGGTCCAAGGAACCGTTTCCAAGAGGCCGGCTTGGCGGGTAACGGCATTGAGTACTAACCCCGAGAGAAAGCCGGCAGTGGCCGTCCAGGCGGCGATTGAAAGCGTGCGACTGGTTGTCACGGCAAGCTTCTCGAGGCTCGGCATCCGAAACCCTTGCAGCGGCGCCTGCTTGCGTGCCAATCTCCCGGCTTGAATCAGCCACATGAGGCCCGCAATGGAGCCGATCGCAACAGCCACGCTGGCCGCAAGATTGAAGCCGCCGTGAATGGCACCCCAGACCTGAGTGGCGGGGGTCTGTGGAAATGGCTCGCGGCTGGAGAGTTGTGCCGCGCCGATGAGCCCGAGCACCACGGGCAACATGAAGAGACCGACGGGCGTGCGTGGGTTGGCGATCGTGAGCCAGAGATAGCCGGCAGCCAGCATCCACGCCGCTAGGAGATACCAGTCAAAGGCACTGGAGAGCGGCACGGCCGATTCGTTGGCTGCCCGCCACAAGAGAAAGAGCGTGTGCGCAAACAAACCCGCCGATGCAAATCCGATCATCGCCGCACCGCGGATGCCCGACCGAAAGACCAGTCGCGAAGCCTCGCAGACCAGCGCCACCATGTAGCTGGCAACAAAGCAGACGATGGATATGCGAGATACAAATTCGATCATGTGATCCTTGCGTGCAGAATACTCTAACCTAACAGCCCATCCAGCCCATCCAAAATCGAGTGTCGGCTTTTCTCATGTCCACGGCCATCGAGGCGGCGTTTTTCAGCAGTGGCAACAGTTTTCTTCAAGGCTCGCCCGGATTCCACTTCGGCTTACGCCTCGGGCTTGTAGGACGGCAACGTCAGGATAGGGACGGGGTGAGGTGAGTTTCGAAAACGGCAATCGCCCAGGGAAAGGATGCGAGAGTTTTTTTATCCAGTTATACTGCTGGCATGGCTCCTTCTGTACTCCCAGATCGCTTCAGTCAATCGCTCATGATGCGCGCCTGCAGGCGCGAACCCGTGGAGCGCACTCCCGTCTGGCTGATGCGGCAGGCCGGACGCTATCTGCCAGAATACAGACGCGTGCGAGAGAAAGTCGGCTTCATGGAGTTGTGCAAAAATCCAAGCCTCTCCGCCGAGGTGATGCTTGCCACGGTCAGCCGGCTAGGCGTGGATGCAGCGATCATTTTCAGTGATCTCTTGCCGATTCTGGAGCCGATGGGGATGGATCTGGAATTCACTGTTGGCGAGGGGCCTGTGATTCATAATCCGTTGCGAGAGGCGGCCGACGTCGAGCGGTTGCGAGAACTGGACGACCTCGATCAGCTTTCCTTTGTCATGGACGTAGTGCGGGCCACGCGTGCGGGCCTTGATGACTCAATTCCTCTGATCGGTTTTGCCGGCGCGCCTTTTACGCTTGCCAGCTACTGTATTGAAGGAGGCAGCAGTCGTGCGTGGCTGCACACGAAGTTGTTCATGTACCGTCAGGAATCGGCCTGGCACGATCTCATGGATCGGTTGGCGCGAGCGGTGAGCCGCTATCTTGTGGCTCAACTGGATGCTGGCGCTCAGATTGTGCAACTCTTCGACAGTTGGGCTGGCTGTCTTGGGCCCGATGATTACCGGCGCTACGTGCTCCCGCATAGCCGCACGGCGATTGCCGAGGCCTCGCGGCGCGCGCCCGTCATTCACTTTGCCACCGGCAATCCGTCGTTGTTGCCTCTGTTGGCTGAAGCCGGGGGCAGCGTCATCGGTATCGACTGGCGAATCGACCTCGGTCAAGCGTGGGCGGCCGTCGGCTATGATCGGGCGGTACAGGGCAATCTCGACCCGGCGGTACTCCTCACCGACAGAGATACGGTGCGGCGTCGCACGCAAGAGGTGCTGGCTCAAGCCGCCGGCCGCCCAGGCCACATTTTCAACCTCGGCCACGGAGTGTTGCCACACACGCCGGTAGAAAATGTTCTGGAACTCATCGCAACGGTTCAAGGTGCCTGAGTTGTGCCCGATGCATTTTCTGGAAAGCCGCCTAGGATTCCACTTCGGCTCGGGCTGAGGATGCGTATGGAAGATCGCGCGGTGGCAAGAGACGGGGTGTCGCTCCGCCGTGGCGGAGGCTGGGCTATGTTTGATTTTCTGCTCTGACACGGCTTCTTTTCGTAGCCTCTCCACACGCGTGGCCCCCGCAGGGTACACTCGCGTGTTGCGCGCCGGTCCACACGTGGAGTTGATTTGTCGTGCGCAACCACTCACTTCAATGGGCGTTTGCAGTATGGCGAGTCTTGAAAAGCGTCTCTTTCACTTGTTCGAGCGGGCCGATGTGGCAAAAGCACGAGCGGGTGCTCCCGTGCGAGTCTCGTGCCCACGGGTCGGCCTGGTTCGCGCTACGATCACCGCTGAGGCTGGTGAGTCGCACGATGTCATGCTCGAGCTTTCTGCCGGTCGCAGAGGTGGGCTGACACTGGAGACTCGGTGCACGAGCAAGCGAGGTCGTGCCGGCAAGCCATGCGCGTTGCTGGCAGCCGTGTTCCTCGAAGTGGATCGGCGAGAACTTTTTCCCAACATCAAAGACCACACGCCCGTCGTATTGAATATCGTGCCGTCAGACGATGCCGAGAGCGAAGACGAGTCTGCAGAAGATCTTGGCGATAGTGCCGATGCGGGTGTTGATGACGCAAATGAAACCCCATCCACCCCATTCATGGGCTCGCGTCCACCGGTGCGGGGAACGCCCACCACCGTCACTGTCAGCACTCCGACGACCAAGCGAGGCCCTTCGCGGCAACCGGCCTGGGCCACGGATCTTGAAGAGCGTCGCCGCCTCGTCGAACCGGCCGTGCGCACGCGGGTACTCACGCTCGCCGACGGTCGTCGCTCTGGTGGTGCCCTCGTGTTCATGCTGGATATTGGAGCATCGGCCTCGGCCCACGCCGCGGTGCTCGTGCCTTGCCGGATGCAGCTGGATGTCGCGGGCAATGCCAGCGGCCGTCCGCGGCCGATCGTGCTTGGACCGTCACACGTAGGCGACACCGACTTTGAGCAACTGGACACAGCCGAGCGGGCGCTCCTAGCCCAGCTTGTGGGCACAGTGGCCGTCAGTGAAACAGGCGCAGTCGAAGCCCTCGAACGGCGCAGCATCGCCCGGATTGCTGTCAGCCCGCAGGCGGCTCCAACCCAACTGGCCATGCTCTGCGAAACCGGCCGGCTCATTGTGCAGCCCGAGCCTCGCCGCGCGCCAGACACTGTGATTCCACTGACGTGGGACGGCGGCCGACCGTGGGAATTTGCGCTCGTGTTGGAGCCAGAGGATGTGGTGAGCATGAAGGCCCAGACCGTCAGCGAGATGGCCGAGGGCGAGGAAGCTCCGCTGCCGCGGCCAGGCAAAGCCACGCTACGTGGCATGCTCGTGCGAGGCAGCCAGCGAAAAGATCTCCGTGAGCCCAGAGCGATTCTGCGATCTGGGCTCGTTGTGTTTGCAGACCGCCTAGCCCGATTGTCCGTGGGCGAATCGACGGGGTGGGGCAGTTCCGCAGGCTGGGCGACCGGTTGGATGGAGCAGTTTGAGCGACGCGGTCCGATTGAGCTTTCGGGCGCACAAACAGACGGTCTCATCGAACATCTCGCTTCGTTGGCAGATGTGCCAAAGCTGGAACTGCCAGGCTGGACAGGCTGGCGGATCGAATCGGGAAAGCCGCGACCCAAGCTTGTGCTGGACGACTCACCGGCTATTTCGGACGACGATGCCGAGAGCAGCGATCCAGACGATGGTCCCCGCCGCAGCCGGCGTCGGACTGCGTCGCGCGTGCAAATGGCTGGACGCATCTGGTTTGACTACGGCGGTATGCAGATTGCGGCCGACGATCCTGCAGGTGGCGCGGCCGACATCGCTAGGCGCATTTTTGTGCGACGCGATCGGGCTGCAGAACGCGAAGCCATGGCCAGCTTGCCTCGCTTTGGGGCGACGGCACCAAAGCACGTTGAGGGTGATGAAACAATCGTGACCCACCATGTGGAAATTGCTCGGGCGAGGCTGGATGCGTCGGTGTCTCAGTTGGCGGCCTCTGGTTGGGCGGTGGAGGTGGCTGGCCGTCGCTATCGGCCAGCAGGGAGCGTGGCTTGGAACGTAACCAGCGGGATCGACTGGTTTGAGCTCTCAGGCTCCGTTGATTTTGGCGGCGTGTCGGCCGAGATGCCCGCGCTCCTCGAGGCGTTGGCTCGCGGCGAGCGCTCGGTGGAGCTTTCTGACGGTTCGCTCGGCATCCTGCCGGAGAGCCTTGCCGAACAGCTTGAGCCGATGGTGGCGCTTGCCCAAAAGCACGACGGTCGACTCCGTTACGGCCGCATTCAGGTGGCCCTGCTGGACTCGCTGCTCGCTGGGCAGCCTCAGTCGCACGTAGACCAAGCCTTCGAAAAAATTCGCGAGGAACTGGCCCGTGGCGAACGGCCCGAGGCCGAGAACGAGCCTGAGGGATTTCAGGGAACGCTTCGCCATTACCAGCGTGAAGGCCTCGGTTGGCTTTCGTTCCTAGAGCGCATGGGGCTGGGTGGCTGCCTCGCCGATGACATGGGCCTCGGCAAAACAATCCAGGTGCTGGCCATGCTCTTGCGGCGGCAGCAGATGCTCCGAGAAGAGGGAATTTCTAACCGCCCGTCGCTTGTCGTGGTTCCAAAAAGCCTCGTCTTCAACTGGATTGATGAGGCGCACAAGTTTGCCCCAACCTTGCGAGTGCTCAATCACACAGGGAACACGCGGGTGGTGGGTGAGTCGGAGTCGCTCGGGGAGTGGGATATCGTGCTCACCACCTACGGCACATTGCGCCGCGATGTCATGCGGCACCGAGATATTGAATTCGACTACGTCGTGTTGGACGAAGCACAGTCGATTAAAAATGCCAGCAGTCAAGCGGCAAAGGCTTGCCGATTGCTCCGTGCGAGGCACCGACTGGCGCTCACGGGCACACCCGTGGAAAATCACATTGGCGAACTGTGGAGCATTTTCGAATTTCTCAACCCAGGGCAACTCGGTAGTGCCACGCGACTGAAGCGTTTTTTGACAGGCGGCAGCGCAGCGGATGTTGTGGCTCGTGCGGTGCGGCCATTTCTCTTACGTCGCACAAAGGCGCAGGTGCTTTCGGATCTGCCGGAGAAAACAGAGCAGACGATCTTCTGTGAGTTGGGCGAATCGCAGCGGAAGGCCTACGACGAGTTGCGGGAACACTACCGGCTCGAACTCTCCGGCCGCATCGGCCGAATGGGGATTGGTCGCTCTCGTATTGCCGTGCTTGAGGCGTTACTGCGACTGCGACAAACGGCCTGCCATCCGGGGCTCGTCGATCCGTCCCGTTTGGACGAACCGGGCGCGAAACTGGAGACGCTCTTGGAACAACTCGGCGAAGTGCTTGACGAGGGGCACAAGGTGCTCGTGTTTAGCCAGTTCACGAGTTTTCTGGCAATTCTGCGGCGCCAACTCGACGCCCGTTCGATACCGTACGAATATCTGGATGGCAAAACCACCGACCGTCAGGGGCGCGTGGCACACTTTCAAGAAGACCCCGATTGTCGGTTGTTCCTCGTGAGCCTGAAGGCGGGCGGGCAGGGGCTCAATCTCACGGCCGCCGACTACATCTACATCTTGGACCCATGGTGGAATCCAGCCGTCGAGGCGCAGGCCGTCGACCGCGCCCACCGCATCGGTCAGACGCGGCGGGTGTTTGCGTACCGTTTAATAGCAAAAGACACCGTCGAAGAAAAAATCCTGGCATTGCAGGCCAGAAAGCGGGACCTCGCCGATTCGATCGTCCGGGCTGACAACACCATGATTTCGAGTCTTTCAGCCGACGATGTTGAATTGTTGTTGTCCTGAGTGCAGCCTGATCTGCCGCGACGGCCGTGCGATTGCTCACGCAAATCTAACGCTTTCGGCAGGGGGTGGTGCCGACATAGACTGCGTGGATTCACGCATGCGAATTCTGATGGAGCCTCCCCAAATCATCACCCAAACGTAGAATAGCACTATGGCCTTTGGAACCATGACCTCAAAACCACTGCCGCACAAAGTCTCGTCACTCTTGGTCTCGTCGCTCTTGCCACCCGCTGGGATTCCTGTGAAGCCAATCTCTGGAAAAACTAAAGCGTCTCCAGACGCAGCCGTGGTTCATCAGATCCTCGTCGTAGATGACGAGGAAGATTTGCTCGAGTTGGTGCTGTACAACCTCTCAAAGGATGGCTATCAAGTGAGCTGTGTGGTCACTGGAGAAGAGGCCCTGAAGTCGGCTAGAAAGCAGGCCCCCGACTTGATCGTGCTGGACTTGATGTTGCCGGCAGTCGACGGCCTCGAGGTGTGCCGGCGGCTCAAAGCTGATTCCAAAACGCGAGATATCCCAATCATCATGCTCACCGCCAAGAGCGAGGAGAGCGATGTAATCGTGGGGCTTGAGCGGGGCGCCGACGACTACATTGCAAAACCGTTTAGCCCCCGTGTGCTTTTGGCCCGCGTGAAGGCATTGCTGCGCCGAAAAGAGGCTGAGCGACAGGCCACACTGGAAACCACGATCGACATTCGAGAGCTTTCGATTCACCCAGGCCGACACGAGGTAACCCTTGCCGGCGAGCCTCTCGACCTCACCTACACGGAGTTTGCACTCCTCCAATTTCTCGCAAAAAGGCCTGGTTGGGCCTATACACGCACGCAGATTGTCGACGCGGTGAAGGGGGAAGACTATCCTGTGACGGAGCGCTCGGTAGACGTGCAGGTGGCTGGCCTGCGTAAAAAACTCGGATCTTTCGGTGCCGACATCGAAACGGTCCGGGGCGTAGGATACCGTTTCCGAGCGTAAGGTTTTTTTCGCCTTCGCCCCCCTAGGTCGCCCTGCGTCAGTGTCCATGCTCCGAACCCGGTTTATATGGCATCTGTTTGCAAGCTGGTGTGCGCTAGTCGCGGCTGTGTTTGTGGCGTGCTTCTGGCTGGCCTCTGTTGAGTTGGCTCGCTTAGCGGATGAATATCAGGTTCGCCGCATGACAGATGCGGCCACTGAAGTCACCACACTGCTGCTGGCTGAAGTGGATCAAAAGGAGCATACGGCTGGGTTCAATGCCCTAGCGTTTGCTACCGGGGCTCGCGAAATCGCTCGCACCGCGCACGTCGATATAGACCTCCTCTCTCTGACAGGCCAGGTGCTCGACACCGCGGCGGCATTTCCCGATCCTGCCCGCCATCGCGATGGTGGGCAGGATTGGCCGACCAACGGCGAAACGTTGCTCGACGAGGCTCGTGACGGGCGAGTGGCGCGATCGAGTCGCTACGATGTGGCCAGTGGCAAACGAATACTCGCCGTCGCCGTGCCACTCGGAATTTCCGGGCGGCCGTCAGCGATCGTGCGCGTTTCTGCCACGAGCGCAGAGGCTGACAGAGAATTGGGGAACTCGCAGCGACGGATGCTGGCAGGCTACCTGGTGGCGACCGCGGCTTCGCTGGCGGCTGGGTACGCCCTTGCAAAACGGCAGGCACGGCCCGTAAAGGAACTCTCTCAAGCAGTCGTTCGAATAGCCGCTGGCGATTCAAATACTGCGATCCCCATACCCGAGCCAACTGAGCTATTCGATTTGGCCGACGCGATCGGAGTGCTGCGAAAACAGCTCGTCGAGCGAGGGCTCACCATT
>CAIRDU010000298.1 GCA_903877395.1 uncultured Planctomycetaceae bacterium | reverse complement strand
CGGGCTTCACATCGGCATCCACGGCCCGCTGCTTGAGGCTGTCGATGATCGAGAGCGCCGTATCGCGTTCGCCAGCACGCACAAGCGCGATTGCCACGTGCCCCTGCGAGCAACGGGCATCGAGCTTCATCCACGTTTTCTTGCCAACGTCGAGACCCCATCGAACAGCGATAGCGGCCTCGCCCTGCGGCGGCGCGTCTTCCTTGAAGAAGCTTCTGGCGTAGAGGGCGTAAGCACCGATAGGAGTCAGCACGATGTCGTCCAACTTTCCCGCCCATATTTTTTCAGCCCGCTTCTTCTCCTCGATCAACCGGCCGTCGAGCCACGGAATCGTCTGCAACGCTGGCTGAACGTCAACTTTGACTCCCGCCACCCGCAGACGCCCGAATCCGCCGATAATGCCAAGCGTGACCGAATCGCAGGTCTGCCCGCCAGGAAACCAAGGCCAGCCGCTGTCGCCGTTTCTCAAGGCCTGCAGCCGTGCCAGAGCCGCCTGCATTTCGTTGTCGGCGCGAGTGGCATCGAAGAGCAGCGCGATTCGGGCTCTGGCTTCCTTCTCATCCACCGCATCGCGAACCCACGGCGTCTCGGCGAGCAGCGTCTTGACGAGGTCGGTGTTCTTTTCCAGCGGGCTTTCCAGCGCGATTGTTCCCTTCCATTGCTCAAAGATTCTTGCGATCCGCGGATCGCTCGTGGCCAAGTGCTTTGCCATGCTATTGGCGTAGAGGCGAGTGAAGAGCGTCTCTACGCTCTCGTCGGCCTGCTCCATGATGCTCGGTAGCGCCAGCACGGCATACCACGCAGGATTCGATGCAGCCTGGATGACGAGCGATTGGCTTCGAATATCTTTATCGCGTGAATCAAGCAGCCGCCGCAGAGAAACTTTCCGCTGTCCCGGCCCGCGGATCGTAACGGGTACTGTTTCGGTGACGAGTACGCGACGCGGCAGCACCGGCAGCATTGCCTCCTCGCCATCGGCCACTTTGCCGGCTACGCCCGTAGCCAGATAACGCAGGGCATCGGTGCCATCGGCCACCTTCACGGTAAAGACGACCGGCTTCGATTCACCGGTAGCCAGGTCAAACGACTGCTCCTGAGCGCCGTCAATGAGACCGCTTTGCGAGGCGTCCGTTCTGGCGTCAAAGAGTGCAAACTTCACGTTCCCGGCCAGCCTCCCGGTTGACCTATTGCTGATCTTCACGGGAATCTGAACGATGTCTCCCTCGCGCAAAAACCGGGGCACGATCGGCTCCACCATCAAATCTTTGGCTGACACGCAGGTGTCGGTGATCACGCCCGACCGCAGCGCCGCGTCATGCGCCAGTCCCTTGAACTGCCAGGTGGTGAGTGTGTCGGGCACGGTGAACTCGACCGTGAGATTGCCCTCTTTGTCGGATACCAGAGACGGCAGGAAGAACGCCGTCTCCACAAGGTTTTTTCGCGACGGGGGCGGGGCGGTAGCTAAACCAACAGCTCCCGGATCGCCAGGACCGCGATCCGTCTGCTTTTTGCCATCGTCACCTTTTGCCTTATCCGTGCCAGCAAATCCCCGCCCGTCTTCATCGCGACGTCCTTTCCCCTCGATGCCATTTGCGTCGGCAAGTTGCGCTGAAGCGGCCTGCGGCGATCCGGCCATGAGGGACATTGCGGCCATTTGCTCCGACCTCGCAAAACCGACAAGTCCGCGGCCTCCAAAGCGCCTCAACCCGCCCAAAGCCGGCGACCCAAACGGATCGCGAATGACGCGGTAGGTCATCTCGGGAACGGGTAGATATCGCAGGTCAAACGAACCGCGAAGATGATTCAGCACCTCGCTGCTGTTGGTGAACGCCATGTGTGCTATCCCCATCTCGCGACGGAACAGGGTCATGAGACCGTCGCCGGGCCACTGGTGTGCGCAGAGAGCGTCGAGCGACTGGTCGTAGAGTGTGCCCACCATCTCAGCCACGGCAGGTGCCACTGGTCCTGCGCCGAGATCAGCGGAAATTTTTGAACGCCATACTGGCCCTGCGCCGAGATCCGCGGAAATCTTTGCACGCCATACTGTCTTTGCTCCCGGCTCCACTCGCCGCGTGAATCGCTCCCAAGCAATCGCGAATTTCTTATTCGTCCACGGTACCTCAACTGTCTGTGAGGCGCAATGCAGCCTGCCGTCACGGACCATCCACGCCTGCACAGTGAATCCTCCACGGTGTTCGTCGCCCACCTTCACGCTCACCGGCCACTGCGTCCGAGTGATCTCGGTCCAGAACCGCTGGAGCACTTTTCCTGCTTGGGTGATCTCGACGAGCGTGCGGCCCGTGTCGTATCCGGTTCCCACGAGCGCCGAAAAATCGCTCCCCGGCTGGACCGATTGCTGTTTTGACTGCATCACGAAGGCCCGCTTCACACCGTAGCGGTTGGCCTTGGGATCAACGACTTCGATGAGTTGCTGGGCTTTCACAGCAGGCATCTGGCCTGCTTCTGGAATCTCAAACACTGCCCGGTAGATTCCCGCTGGCAGGTTTGCCGTGGCCACATTTTTTCCCGTGTCCTTCTGCGTGGAGAGTTTTTCGGTGAACACCGCCTCACCGGCCGCCCACGTTTCGGGATTGGCCGGGTTTGGCTCAACCGGCTTGGCTCCAGGTTGCACAAGGCCTCTGCCACCGCGCATCGGCCGCGGCATCGGAGTCGGAGCGAAGAATTCGCCGCGGCTCACCTCAGCGGGTTGCACAAGCCGTGACACTGTGAGCATGCCAGACGCTTCACGGGGTTCGCCGTCAAGCGTGGTCGTGGCGATCGCAATGGCGACCGCAGCAGGCTGTCCATTCTCGCCTACGGCCTGCCACCCATCGGTCGAGAGACGGGCCTCCACATCGGTGTAGCCCGCACTGACGCTTTGCTCATCCGATCTTGTTTCGCCGCTGGTGTCCGTAACGTCAGCCACCACGCGATACGTGAATACAGGCAGCGATTGCTTCGGCACGCTGGCGTCGGCCTTCGCTGGAAACGCAACCGCGAATTTTCCATTGGCATCAGTGACGGCCGTACCTCGGGCAATCCGCTGGGCTGCGCCGTCAAATGGCATGTCTGGAAAGAAACAGCGACACCAGTTGGGCCAGCGGACGGTGCGATCCACCCGCCAATTCACTTTACCACCGGCTACGGCTAGGCCGGTGTACGTCGTGGCGGTTCCGGAGAGCGAGACATTCCCCCCGAGCGGCGTCGAATTTTCCGGTAGCGCGAGTTTTACGAGGAACTTTGGCCGCTTGTATTCCTCGACGCGGACGGCGATTGAATTGGTAAAGCCTTGTTGTCCGTCTGCTTGTGCGACAATCGACCACTGCCCCGGTAGGCCGCCGGTCG
>CAIRDU010000297.1 GCA_903877395.1 uncultured Planctomycetaceae bacterium | reverse complement strand
TTTGCCAGGCATGCCTCTCGCACACCACCCAGATCCGGAAGAAGTTGATTGCCTGCTCCGCAACGCCGAGTTGCGAGATGCCATCGAACCCTACTTGGACGAATCGACGCTCGAAATCGATTTCCGCTCGCTACCCACACCGGTTGAAAATCGGTTTCTTGAATCGATGCTGGCGTGGGAACAGGCGCCCTTGGAGATGATCGCTCGCTGGTTTCATCCACCCATGTCGTTGCAGCCGGCCTGCACTCTCGACGACGAGCAGATTCACCTGCGGCTTTGGGAAACGATCGACGGCCTCTTTGAGAAGCAAATCATTCTGGACTTTACAGACCATCTTTCGGATCGTGAACTCTACGTGCTCATCCGCCGCGATATCTTGCCATCTACCGTCAAACGCGTCGATTTACCTGACAACTACTTTCACTGGGACTGTAGCGCGACTGACGCGGAAGATGCAACAGTCTGGCTGACGTACTACGCCACCGAACAAGAGCGGCAGCTATGGAGCCTTGAAGAGGGCCGCGATCCGCCCGCGCGGCAGGTGCCCACGTATCCCCGCGCACTGCCGACTGCGCCAGTGTGAGCGGGCAGCAGATCGATTCGACACGAGCCCAACCCCCATGCAATCGCTGCATTGCACTCTCACGGGAATCAATGATCCCCTGACGCCTCTTTCTTTTCGGCTCGCACAGCGATATTTGGCTCATTATTTTGCACGAATCAGTGATTGAGCTTAGACTTTTAAGCACCGCTGCGTTTTTCCGAAGGGGGCCCGGCCCATTCATTCGACTCCTGCGGCCCACCTGACGGACAGCCTGCCATGCCTCCTCATCTGTTTCGTAGCCACTGCTTAGCCGGTGGTTCAGTCTGCTTCTGGCTGGCCGTGGCATCCGGCTGGATGCTGCTTCGAACCGCTGCCGCCGACGAGAGTCCGGCGGTGCATCTAGGGAGTGTCGTCTACCGCGAACACTGCCAGCGGTGTCACGGTGAAAGCGGCGCAGGCACGAAAGACGTTCCAGAGAAGCTCGTGGGCGATCGCTCCGTGGCCCAACTGGCCAATTATATTCACGACACGATGCCGGAAGACGATCCGTCGGCGGTGACTGGCGATGCTGCCCGTCACGTGGCAGAGTATATCCATGCCGGATTTTATTCGGCCGTCGCGCAAGACCGCAATCGGCCGGCCCGAGTGGAACTCTCGCGGCTGACCGTGCGGCAACATCAAAACACACTGGCCGACGTTATCGGCAGTTTCTGTGGCCACGGGCCGCGCGTCGAGGAAGCACGGGGACTGCGGGCGAGCTATTTCCATGGCCGCAACTTCGACGTCAGTCAGCGTGTCTACGATCAGATTGATCCGCACGTGCATTTTGACTTTGGATTCGAGGGCCCCGACCCCGAGCGGTTTGAGCCGAATCGTTTTGCCATCCGTTGGGAAGGCTCCATCGTGGGGGCTGAAACAGGCACCTATGAGTTGATGATCCGCACCGAACATGCCGCGAGGCTTTGGGTCAATGCGAGCGGGGATGAAACGCCGCTCATCGATGCCTGGGTGAAATCTGGAGATAGCACAAAATACAGCAATAGTATTTTTCTACTCGGGGGCCGAGCGTATCGGGTGCAATTAGATTTTTCAAAAGCCAATCAGGGTGTCGACAACACCGTGCACGAGCGACCGTCGCGGGCCACGATCGACCTGTGTTGGAAACCGCCGCACGGCGTGTGGGAAACAGTGCCCAGTTGCTGTCTCTTTCCGCAGGACAGCCCACCAGCTTTCGTCCTCAAGACGCCGTTTCCTCCGGATGACCGAAGCATTGGCTACGAACGCGGCACCAGCGTATCGAAGGAGTGGTTTGCCGCTGCGACACGTGCAGCAGGCGAGGCGGCGGGGTATGTCCTCGACCATATCCAACACATTGCCCACGTGCAACGCGGTGATCCTGACCGGGCCAAAAAACTCATGCATTTCGCTCAACTATTTGCCCAGATGGCCTTTCGCCGGCCGCTCTCCAGCGACCTCGAATCGCTTGTCATCCATCGGCCGTTTGCCGACGCGCCAGATTCGGACACGGGTCTCAAGCGGTCGATTCTGATCGTGCTGAATTCGCCGAGATTCTTATTCAGGGAGTCGAGCGGAACTGCCGATGCGTCCGATGCGGTTGCGATGGTTTCCTTTACCACGGCCGCCCGCCTTTCGTTTGGCCTTTGGGACTCGATTCCCGACCAACCTCTTTGGGATGCCGCAGCGCAGAACCATCTCGTCACAGTCGAACAAGTCGCCAAACAGGCCGAGAGAATGGTGAACGATCGCCGCACGCGGGCGAAGGTTCGCGATTTTTTCTTCAGCTGGCTGCGAGTCGACCACGGCCCTGAAATCGTCAAGGATAAGACCCGCTACTCGGAGTTCTCTCCGGAAATCGCTGCCGACCTCCGCACCAGCTTCGAGCTCTTCATTGATGACGCCGTCTGGGGGCATGAGTCGGAAGGACGACGCTCCGACTTTCGAAGGCTCTTTACCGATTCTGAGGTGCCCATCAACGGCAGGCTTGCGCCGCTCTACGGCGTGGCCTTGCCCTCCGACGCCCCATTTCGTCGCGTAAGGCTGGACGATGGCCGGCGTGCCGGCGTGCTTTCGCATCCCTACACGATGAGCGTCTTATCGTATGCGGGTTCCACATCGCCCATTCATCGCGGCGTTTTTCTGGCACGCACCGTGCTGGGCAATGTGCTCAAGCCGCCACAGGAGGCCGTGGTGCCTGTGGCCGATGCATTGCATCTGGAGAGTACAACCCGGCAGCAGGTGGCCCTCCAGACCAGCTCTGTGGCCTGCCAAACCTGCCACACGATGATTAATCCGCTCGGTTTTGCGATGGAGGAATTTGACGCGATCGGCCGCTATAGGAGTACTGAAAAGCGTGGCGCACTCGAGAGTCCAATCGATGCCTCTGGCTCCTACCAGCCTCGCGACGGCGCAGAGGCGACGTTTTGGGGAGCCCGAGAACTGGCTGCCTCGATTGCCGCCACCCGCGACGCCCAAGAAGCTTTCGTGCAAAATCTCTTTCATGCGCTTGTGAAGCAGCCCGTGCGGGCTTGGGGCCCCGCTACGCTTGAGCAGCTCCGTACATCGTTTGAACAAAGCGGATTCAGCGTCCGACGACTCCTAGTCGATATCATGAAAGTGGGTGCGTTACCTCCCCAGACTCCCGCCGTTTCGATCCACACGAAAAGCGAAACAACAAGCCAGACACAATCGCAGAACGATAACCAGAAAACCCAGACAGAGGCGGTTGTGCTCCAGGAAAATAAATCATGATTTCACGTCGCAAACTCCTCTGTCGTCTGGGCGTTGGTTCGGCCGTGCTGCCGTTTCTGGCCAATCTGCCGAGCCTAGCGATGGCTGGCTCGACTGGAGCCAGAAAGCGGCTCGTGATCGTGTTTAGTCCCGACGGTGTGGTGCGAGATCAGTTCTGGCCGAAAGAGGCGGGCGCCTTCAAGGATCTGCCTCCTGTTCTGAAGCCCTTGGAGCCGTTCAAGGACAGGCTACTGACGCTCAAGGGCGTGCACGACAAAGTGCAGGGAGACGGCGATAGCCACATGCGAGGCATGGGCTGCTTGCTTACGGGCATCGAACTGCTGCCGGGAAATATTCAGGGTGGAAGTGACACGCCCGCCGGTTGGGCCAGTGGCCGATCGATCGATCAGGAGATCAAACAGTTCCTGCAGAGCCAACCGGCGACGGCAACCCGTTTTGGGTCGTTGGAATTTGGCGTGCTGGTGCCCGACCGCGCCGACACGTGGACTCGCATGATCTACGCAGGCCCCAACAAGCCCGTCACGCCGATCGACGATCCCTACCAGATGTTCAGCAAACTCTACGGCCAAGTGAAGGATCGCCAGAGTATGCGAAGCGTGTTGGATGAACTGCACGAAGACCTCGCAAAGGTGTCGGCTGCGCTGCCTGCCGAGGATCGCCGAATTCTGGAGGATCACACAACCTTGGTGCGGGAATTCGAACGGGAGCTCTCGACCCAACACGCAGAGGTGGCCCATGCCGAACCGGTGTTGGAGCAGGGATTGATCGAGCAGAACGATCAGATGCCAAAAATCAGCCGCATGCAGATCGAACTGGTTGTGGCTTCGCTGGCGGCGAATTTCACGCAGGTGGCCAGCCTGCAATACACCAATTCCGTTGGGCAGCCACACATGAAGTGGCTGGGTATTGATGAGGGCCAACACAGCCTTTCTCACGAGTCCAACACCAACGCCGATGCCCAAGAGAAGTTGACGAAAATCGGCGCTTGGTATGCCGGCGAAGTGGCCCACTTGGCCACGCGACTGGCCCAAACGCCCGAGCCCGGCGGAGACGGCTCGCTGCTGGACCACACGACGATTCTCTGGACCAATGAATTGGGCGAAGGCAACTCGCACTCGCTCGATGACATCCCTTGGGTGCTCGTGGGCAATGGCCTTGGGTTTACGATGGGCCGCGCGATCCAGTGTGCAGGGTTGCCGCACAATCGGCTGCACCTCTCGATTGCCCATGCAATGGGCCTGACGGAAATGAAGCGATTTGGGAATCCCGACTACTGCGGTGACGGCCCACTCACTGGGCTTGTCTAATCGGCTGTGGGATGGCAAGCGGCACCACCCCTAGGCACGCATACTCAGTCGAGCGACACCACCTGACGGTCGGCCTTCGCCGCCAGCAGAAAATGGATTCTTGCGTCGATGTCGAAGCCGACTGATCGCACCGATCCATCGCACATCGCCGCATTGAAGAGACCGGTATGCGCACTGCCAAAAACGCCATAGAGCACCGGTGTGCTGGGTGTTGCATCGCTCTGGGGCAGAGCTTGTCCGCCCCGAAGCGTGTCGGCCGAATCGCCCACATACGCACACTGAGCGTCGCCTTGCCCAGCGGGCGTCCCAACTCCGTAGCTGGAGCGTGGCACGTATTTCTCGGCCATCAGATAGGTGTTTGAAGTTCCATCCCGAATGCTGACCGGCAGAACAGAACTGCCCGCAAAAATGACGCCGCCGGTGGCAACAGCGGCTCCAGACAGGGGCGGAGCTTGGGGCGTGTTGAGCGTGACAGCTGCGGCCTGCAACCCTGTTTGCAGAAGAAGCAGGTCGGATGGCGTGGATGGGTAAGAGGTTGGGAGCGTATAGCCGATCGGTCCGAACGTTGTTTGTCTCGCTACGTCGGCAGCGGTCGGTGACGCTGGGATTGACGCGTACGATCCCCTGTTGCCGGCGTAGTCGGTATGCAACCAAGGTCCGGCAGCGATGCCCGTTGGCCCGGTCACGCCCGCTGGCACAAGCCCGGTTCCACGGCGAGTCGGACAGACAAATAGA
>CAIRDU010000296.1 GCA_903877395.1 uncultured Planctomycetaceae bacterium | reverse complement strand
GGCAGTTTGGGGAGAAGCTTTGACGGCACAGCCCGACGTGCCGTGAATGGCCTCAACCTTCACCCACTCGGCAACTCGTCAACCGTCCAACGCTTGCCAGAAGTGCCGTTGACCGGGCTATTCTTGTGCGTCGAGCGAATTGAATTCCCTATCCAGTACCCTCCCCGGAAGGGACTCTCTTCATAACTACCTGAAAAAGCACCCGTCTTTTTCGATGACGCAAGTCGCTTGATAAAAATGCTTTATGCGTATTTCAACTTTGGCAGACTGAAACGCGGGCCATCGAAGTCAGTGATTTACTGATCAACGGCCCCGTTTGTCCATCAAGTGTATTCGGGAACAGGATACACAAGACCAACAAAATGGTCGATCCATTTGTACCCGCGGTGAGCCGCGTGGATCCGCCGATTCCTATTCGCTCCCACAGCCATTCAGAACTCGTCCGCGCCGACTGTCGTGTAAATCGCAAACTGGCTCGCCAAGATCGCCGTGACCCGCTTGACACGACGAACGACTGATCAAGAACTCATCGTCCGATGTCACCAATCACTAATGCTCCCTAATTTCCACCGCAAATTCGCAACTCAGAATTTTCTTACCGGGCGGGATTATGATACCGTGGAACCCACAGGTGTGAGCAGTGCACACTCGAAACAGTTTTTAGCCGGCACTTTTTAATCTGACAAGCAGTCCGTCGTGCATAGGCAAGGCGGCAGAGTTGCAGGAATTACTATGCACAATTGCCCACTCCGAATCAGTCTCGCGGCGCTGCTTTTGGTTGCGGTGCTTGTGACACTGGCCAATCCGTCCATCGCGTCAGAACCAGCGATCAATGAGCTCACAGCCATTGATGTGCTGCTGCTACCCGACCCGACGATGATCGAGCTCGCGAAAGCAGCCAACGCGCGGCTTCGCGAGAGTAACCCGCAGGGATTTGCGCTCGACGCGACGCATCATCCACACATCACGCTCCTCCAGAGTTATGTCCGCACCAATGATCTCGACGCGGTTTATACTGAGGTGGAAAAGGTTTTGAATCGCGAGCAGCCAGCTGGTTGGGAACTGGAAGCAACCGGCTACTACTACCTCAATTTCGACAACATGGGCCTGGCCGGCATCGTCATTCATCCGACGCCCCAGCTGTTGCGGCTGCAGCAGGCGATTATTGAAGTCGTCGAACCCTACACCGAGCCCGATGGCACTGCGGCTGCGTACGTGACCACGCCCGAGCATCCGGGCATCAACGAACCCACGCTCAAATATGTCAACGCTTTTATTCCTGAGCGCAGCGGCAAGAACTTTAACCCGCATGTCACGGTGGGCGTCGGCTCTCTTGATTTCGTGCAGAAGATGAAGGCCGCGCCGTTCGACAAATTTAAGTTCAAGTTCGCTGGGGCTGCCGTGTTCCATCTCGGCGATAACGGCACCGCACAGAAGCAATTGTGGGTTTGGAAGGTACACACGAAGCAGCCCGTGCCATGAGCAATGGAACAGCATGAGAAGATGGCTGGACTGTCCTTGTGGGCACGTTCTTGCTGCGATAATGACGAAGTACTCGTCGTTCAATTCTTCAACGATGGCCTCCCCGGAAGGGACGCTCTTCGTGACAATGCTCGCTGCTTTTTGATTGGCCTGCCCCCCTTCAACGGCACCACTTCCAGAGAGAGATTCTGTCAGTGTCACATCTAAAGGAGGGTATTCCATGCCACGCGGAAAGAAAGAACTGGCCGGTATCGACATTCACAGCCTCCGAAGTGCCGTTGACCGGGCTATCCTTCAAAGATATCAAAGCCGCCCCCGAAACAGGCACCGGGCTTTAGCCCAACCTGCACAGGGCGACGGGCTACACTTCTGGGTGCCATGGCCAAGAAACGCCCCAAACGCCCCCGCAGAAAACCAGCCGTTCATCTCGAAGCTACTTTTATTTGTGACTCCTGCGGCGAAGAGATCGTCGTGCCAGTGGATATCTCCGGGGGCTCGCACCAAGACTACGTCGAAGACTGCCCTGTCTGCTGCCACCCGATGACCCTACACGTAGACATAGACCCAGACGGCGAGGCGCATGTGGAAGGCGAGCACGAATGAGCCTACTCCCGCCCAGTACGAACCATCTCTACAGGGGCTCTCTGGCCAGCGTTTGGTTCCTCGGGCTCTACGGCCTGCTGGAATTCGGTACCGGCTGCGTGCACTACTGCCTGCCCGATGGTGGTGCCGGAATGATTGTCGGTCTGGACCTTACCGCGAACAAACACACGATCATCGGGGTGTTTGCGTGGATGGGGGCCCTGCAGATCGCCTATGGGCTCGGGATAATAGTAGTGGCATGCTGGTACCGGCTGCTCGTGCCCCTATTCCTCGGGCTTGGTCTGCTCGAACGGCGGCCCGAGATTTCTTCCTCGACTCCCAGCACATGGCCCAGAAGCCCAGCAGAATCGCTTGCTAAAAACGCCCGCAGGACTTTTACAGCAAGCCTGTCCAGCGATTCCCGGGTATCTGAGCCGCCTAAAGATACCGCCTCGGGGTCAGCCGGCAGCCACGTGCTTCTATATATATAGACAAGCTTTTCGAGCGTGGGTTTTGGCCCGCCTGCGAGTTCTGCCCGAAAGAACTCCTCGAGGGCCTGGTGTATCCCTGAGCCAAATAAGAGGCTCGAAGACAGGGTTTCTTCCGGCAGGCTCTCTAGATACCGGAACTTGAATTTAAGGGGGCACTGCATAAACGTCGAAACAGCCGACCACGAAAGATAGGGCCGGCCAATGAGGTTCTGGGCGGCTTGATTGGCTGGGTTTACGCTCACTGGGTTTACGCTCACGCTGGCCGGCCCGCTTATTTCAGAAACTGCTCCCGCAGCTAGTCGGGCGATCATTGACATTGAGCACCGCCATGAACTGCACAGGCCCCATTACCGACTGGGCTGCTTCCGAGTTCTGCTTCGGCCGGGCTTTCGCCTTTGAGTTCGTCGATGAGCACACTGGCCTGCCTGATCCCCAACTCATTTGGAGTCTGCATGCCGAATCTTTCTTGGAGTACTGCCACGAGGTCGATCTTTCGGCGTGCAGCAATCGCCCGAATAGCCCTCACTTGTGAAAGAGTGGCGGGGCGAGGTTGGAGGCTGCCCGAGAAAAGAGTGACTGGCTGATT
>CAIRDU010000295.1 GCA_903877395.1 uncultured Planctomycetaceae bacterium | reverse complement strand
ACTCCGCCAGACGATTCCGGTCGGAAGGCTCCGCTCCAGCGGCAGCCCTTTTGAAGTCGCCGTCCAGCCGATTGAGGGCCGCGTGGCGCTCGTTCACCACCACGCCTGGATCCAAAACTTCCGCTGGCTCCGCGATGCGCAGCGACACGCCCCACGGGGCTTTCAACGCCCATATCTCGCGTGTGCACGGCATGCCAATAATCGCGGGTGACTCCAACTGAAACGGCTCACGATTGACGAACCGTGGTCCTACGTCGCCCGCAAAGACTGCCACCAACGACCGCGGCCATCGCACGTCCAGCAAACGCACTTCCGCCACGTTCTCCTGCTGCGGCATGGATGACACCGTGTGCCCGACGGCATGCCCATCCACAAATACTTCGTACAATCGCATACTAGGAGGAATTTTTAACAGCACGGCTGCCTCCAGAGTCACGAAGTCAAACCTCGCGATCCCCCAGGCACGGCCCCGCTCGTCAATGGTGAGATGAATCTCTGCGAACTCAACACGAGCCCCGGGTGCGTTGCCATCGGCCGCACGTTGGGAGGGGCCGTTTGTGTCCACGAGCGGTTGTCGGATGAGATCGCGTTGGACCGTAGCGTTGTCTTGGATCGTATAAGTAGGGGATGCCTGTTCCGCAAAAACCTCCATCGATTGCCTTGTTTCGCCATGGGGCTCATCCACCCCAGTTGCCAAGGCCTGCGATACGTTCACAGCCATTGCGTCGTTCACCGTCCAAGTGACAACCAGCGGGGAGATAGGCGGCAACGAACCAATCTGGGGCAACGTTGACTCCATCGCCGTGCGCAGCAGCGGTAGCGACCCAGCGGGGGCGGGCTTCCCTGGAAGGTGGGCCACCACATTCAGCCGAAACCAGCCAGCCCGCGGCCGCTGAAGCACAGCCACAACTCGATTGGCTGCAGTCCGCGACCATCGCAAGTCGATGGCACCGCGGTCGGCGTGGATCAAAGGTAAAACATCGTCCTCGAACAAATTGATTCGATCGATCACGCAATCGGCTGGAACCTCCAGCGGAATCGTCAGCAGAGCGGTCGAACTCGCGTCAAGCCGAGCCCGCAATTCAAACCGGATGCGGTCAGACTCAAACCCGATGGCCAAATTCTGTGTACTCCGGATCGCGTGCACTTTCCTCTCAACGGTCACCCGCACAGGCTGTTCCTGATCAAAAACTTTCTCTTCGATTGGCTCCGGTGGAGAGGCGATGAGCCCGACTCCGGCATGGGGAATCTCAACGCGAGAGGGCTCCACACGCCATGAGTGCGTCTGCCTGAGTGCGTCTGTATCGCGAGGCGCGGGAGACATCACTCCATCTCGGAGCATAATCTGCACGGCCAGATCCGGCGAAGGCACGAACCGAGTGGTGCGGCGGTCGCTGGCGACGCCCTCCAACCACGCCTCGGGCACATTAAACACACCCACCGGATCGACCAAGTCCATACGAAACGGAATTGTAACCCGTACTTGTCCTCGCATGGGGCGGCGAAACTCGATCCGAAACCGCTGCCCGCCCAGCGGTTGAACGAGGAGTCCAGAATCAACCTGCTCGATCTGCTCAAGTCGTGGATCGGCCCTCACGATAACCGATCGCACAATCTCATCCCCGAAATCAATCGCATAAACAGCCGTCACCCGGCAGGCATCGAGATCCCAAAAAATGTCGTTTCGGCTTTCTGTAAAACGCACGGTTTCTTCTATCGTCCCGCGCGGGTCGCAGGACCGCACAAGCCGCACTTCCGCAGAGCGGGAAACGTCGTACCGCACAACCTCATCGCTATTCGACTGCCTAGGATCGATTGGCTGACGTTTCGCTGTGAAGAAAACGCCTCCGAACGGCGCGCATTCGCAAAACACAAACCCCGCAGGGGTGCCCTCCGCGAGACCTTGAAGAGCACCGGCTTCGACGAACTCCACGAACGCCGTCGGGGCGACCGGGATGCAGGCTCTTGCCGTCTCCACGTCGCCGCTGCGCATCGCTGCTGGCTCAACTTCAACCTCGAGGCGATGCCGTCCGGAGCTTGGAACGATCACTCGCACAATTCTGCCATCTGCTTCCGATCGCACTGTCAGCGGCCGTCCGTCCAATCTCACGCTTGTGGAGATCCAGCGGGCATTACAGGGCGTTTGATCGAGGAGCAAAGAGCCGCCCATATCGGCATCGATGTCGAGCACAATTTTCCACGCCCCGCCAAGCGCGTTCTGCCCAGACCCCGTGGCTACCAGCACGCGGCTTTCGAGCACGCGCACCGTCTCGGTGGCCGATGGAGTATCGCCCGCCTGAGCCAGCATGCGGAAAAGTCGCTCCGGCACCAACGCTGTATTCCCCCGTTCAGCTGTCTCCCCCAGTTCACTGGGCAGCATGAAAACTCGAAGTGTTTCTGGGGCTGGCTGGCTCCGATCGGAAGCCTGTGCGTCGGCTGACTTAGTCACTCCCTGTGCATGGGCATGCGACACAGTCAGAGTAAGCGTGCAGACAACCACAAGCATTGCGAGAGCGGCTCTCGCCAAGATCCGGCTCCGACGGTTGGCCAGCCAGACGGCCACAACCGATCCCCACCAAGCCGATCGAGCAATCACGTCATACGGAGACGCGACCCATAACGCGATTATAGCTGCCATCAGACAGACGATCAGCGTCAGCCACACGCGTCCACGAGACACCCCAATCGAACCAGCGGCTAAGATCACACCAGCCAGAATCGCAGCTCCCGACAGCAACGCCGTGCGTCCCACCACGATCTCGCTGCTACCAATCTGACCAGAATCTGGCACGAACCAATGAGCCACAAACCCGTCGGTAAGAGACGTGGAGCCCCCCGATGCTCTGGCCGGCACAAGCGACCCCAGCATAGATGGCTTAACCAAATTCAATGAAGCCGTCGCTGCGTTGGCAGCCCCTTGGATCTGCCTGCCTGCAACCGGTGGCCGAAGACTCGCGTTGAGCAGGCGAGCTGTCCAACTCAGAGTCTGGACGTTCACTGCTCGATGCGAGGCCGACTCGGCGAGAATCTGAAGTTCCGGTGGCAGTAACACTCGCCACGTGCGTTCCAACACAGGTAAATCGAGCGAACCGCCTGTCGGATCGATCCCCCACAATCCCCACCCCGGGTTTCGGTGGGCAATGCTTCGTACAAGAAGTTGCCCAAACCGGCGACCCACTGGCAATTCAATCGAAATCGCTCCAACTGTCGCCTGAGTGTCGAAAAGCACGCGTACACCATCCAGGAAAATACCCTGCACTCGCTTTCCATCCGGGAGACTCAGCGACACGCTGGACCGGCCATGATTCTCAATCTCAAAGAGCGTCTCGTATTCAGTGAGCCCCGAAACGTGGCACCAGCAGGAAGTCGTTTCACTCCAAGCCCACGCTCTCGCATCGTCGTTGGCAAACAAACCGCCTGGTATGAGTTCTGCCGCCGGAACTGAGTCGGCAAAGAGTTGAGGCGTCACATTAAATGAAAGATCCGCGATCATGGCGAGGGATTGTTCGGCGTCAAAGGATTGTGGAGGCAGTTCGGTAAGCCGTCGGTTCAGGACTTGCGGACGGTTGCGGCCGCTGTCTCGCACAATCACTTCGCCAGCCTGCCGGGCGGCCCCTTCAACCCATGCCAAGGGCACTGGCACTGCTGCAACAAACGGAATCGTACGCACCGCGCGGATGGTCACAGGCACCCGCACCGCTGGCGTCAGTTCGATCATCCACGATTCGGCCGGAGACCCAACACCTGCATCGCCGCTTCCGCGAGGGGGCATCTCCAGCGGTCGCACCACCAGCGCCCTGTCTGCCAGTGCGTTCTCTGCCGACGCCATCAGCGACCATTCCAAGAGATCGTCCATCGGCTCGGAGAAGTGCACCACCATGGCGTTCAGGTCGGACGTGTCGGGACGACACTCAAACGTAAATGCCTCCGTGAGCCGCTCATCCCGTACTGTCAGTCGCACCTGTGCGTGCACATCCAACGGCGGCCGACGACGCACGAGCCTCCCTTCCCAGGCAAGGCCTGCAGGCCCGGCCGCCATCCAGGGCCGCACAGGGCCCTCTTCGGCCAGCATGGCGAGCCTTGGATCCGAAATCTCCAACTCTTGTTTTCCGGTCGTGAATTCGATCGTGACTTCTGGACTAGTCTTGAAGGCCACCCGCACCAATCCGTCTGTTTCCCCATCGAATCGGAGCATATCCATCTCCGATGCCGAAAAGGCCTCGTCGATCTCCACGCCATTGCGGTGCCCTCTGATCCGCAGGCCGAGGCTCCTCGTCGGCGTGGCTGCAACCCTCACGCCTATCCACAACAGATCGCCCCCCTGCATCACTTTCCACTCGGGTGTATCGGCAGAAGCCATGGGCTCGCGTGGCACCGCAGAGGTAATCCCATCCGATCCTTGCAGCCATTCAACCGCCTCCACCGAATCGATCAACCAACCCCGAGCAATCCGGGCCGTCACATGAAACGCCTCCCCGCGATCCACCTGAATATCGCATGCTGTGCGCCCCAGCACAGCACCGCTTGCGACATCGATCGTCGTCACTCTGGCCACATTCAACTCTGCTTCGCGAGGCTCCACTGCCACGCTGATACTCGATTGTGGCCCCTGATCCTCGATGTACACGCTGGCCGGCCGAACGCGGGCTGAGAGGGTGCCTGCCCAACGCTCCGCTTCCAAAGCGGAGCGCCCATGATGCACGGCGGGAATCGGCCACCTCGAAGCCACCTCAGGCGTTACAGCAAGGCACTCCTCCAGAGCAATATGAGACAGCGACAGGCTGGGGTCGACTCGCACAACGGCACCGCCACCAGCCCAAAGTAATTGTGGCACCCGCATGCGAGGCAAAGCCTGAACCTCGTGCAAGGCAACAGGTGCGATTCCATCGATCACAATCGGCAGTTGCGTTCCGGCACTCGAAACAGGGAGCACAATCTGGATCGTCCGACCATCGTTAGACGGCGACCAAAGAAGATCTTGCCCCATCGACGACGCTGGTTCTTTGTCGCTCTCCCTCTGCTGACCACCCCACAGCATTCCAACACGCAGCACCGTGATAGCCGGATCCTTTTCCAACACCAGTGCGTCTGTGTTCCACGGTGCCGTGGGCTGCACAGTCACCCCCAGCGATAACTGACGTCCGGACAGAGACAGATCGCTCCACAGCGACAGGCCCGGCGGTTCGCATCCGTCACGCACCACTACAAAGTCGAGCGTTGAAATCGGGCCCACATCGATCCGCCACACCGTGGCTGCGTCAGTTTCGCCAGAGTCAAAAACAAAAACGCGTTGCGACTCGCGGCCAGCAACGACCGGGCGTAGGCCCTGCGGCAATCGCAGGTGAATCACGGCAGAGAGGGCAGGCACCAGCGGCACCGTAAACGCTGGCCCGCCAACCGTTTGCTTGGGGACATCGCCTCCCCACTCACAGGAGTATGTGCCGGGCTCGGGTGT
>CAIRDU010000294.1 GCA_903877395.1 uncultured Planctomycetaceae bacterium | reverse complement strand
TCCGCATGATCACGAGACAACACCGGACGACCTTGAATTTGTGATGGCTGTGTGCGACACGCTCGGGGTTGCGATCGAGAACCTCACCGCCCGAGCTATTCTCTCGACAAAACTGGCGACCACTGCCGATGAGATCGAGCGTCTTAAGCGGCGGCTAGGCGATGAATCTCGTATGGTTGGCTCGAGTGCCGTCCTGCAGGCCATCACCGGACAGATTGGACGAGTGGCCTCCACTAAAGCAACCGTGCTGATTCGGGGCGAAAGCGGTGTCGGGAAGGAACTCGTAGCCCGGGCGATCCACGACGCAAGCGACAGGAAAAATAGGCCATTTATTTGCTTGAACTGCGCGGCACTGAGCGAAACACTACTGGAAAGCGAACTCTTTGGGCATGAGAAGGGTGCCTTCACGGGGGCCACCGAACGCAAAGCTGGAAAGTTTGAATCGGCCCACAAGGGTACGCTTCTACTTGATGAGATTGGTGAAATGAGCCCATCGATTCAGGCGAAGTTTTTGCGAGTGCTTGAAGGCCATCCATTCGAACGGGTCGGTGGTAGCGCTCCTGTGCAAGTGGATGTGCGTGTGGTCGCAGCCACTAACCGCAACCTTGAAGAAGCTGTGGCTGCTGGTGACTTTCGCCGCGACCTTTATTTTCGTCTCAAAGTCGTCGAGATCCTCGTGCCTCCGTTACGCAAGCGGCCCGAGGACATTGAAGCCTTGGCCCGTCACTTCCTGAGCCGGTTTGCCGACGAAACGGGCCGCCCAGTCCGCACCTTCACGCCCGAGGCAATGAAGGCGATGCTGGCCTACCACTGGCCGGGCAATATTCGCGAACTCCGCAACTGCATCGAACGGGCAGTCGTGCTCTCCGCGGACGACTGCGTCGATGCACATGAACTTGCACTCAGCCAGCTTTCTTCGCCTGGCAACACAGGCAAGCAGGCATCGCCGCGGTCGGGACCGTTTGTGCCGGAAACAATCGATGAGGTCGAGCGCCGTCACGTGATGGCCACACTCGAGGCAGTCGGTGGTAACAAAACAAAGACAGCTACGATACTTGGCATCGAGCGATCAACGCTTGACCGAAAGCTGGCCCGCTGGGCAAAACTTTAGATTCGGCTCGTGCAGGTGCTGCGTACCCGACTTTGGCTCTGACTTCACCCACGTGAAATCGACTCAGTCCCACACTTGCTCACAGCCCAAAATACCGCTTCCACTCTTCAACATCTCCAGGCCCGGGTTCGGGCGGCTTCGTATCGATGGGCAGTCCTTCTCGCTGCTTCTTCTTTTTCATCTCCGCCAGCCAGCCTTCGCTCGACACCGCTGTGGCACGACGCCGTCGGGCCGCTGCCTGCAGACGGCGGTCGCTGGAGACAACGACGAGGCTGGCGGGGGCCTGGTTGTCAACGACAAGCTCTTCAATGAGCGAGTCTGCGTCGGGATATTCGCGGGCGAACCAGACGCGGATCCCTTTATGGACGAGCCGGCCTGGCAGTCCATCCGGCGCTCGGGCCGCGTCGAACACGACGAGCGTCTTGCTGGTGTCGGCACCCAATACATCGGCCAGAAAATCGAGCAGGGCCAACCGCGACTGCTCGAAGCCCCGCGGGCCACGCTCCCGACCAAACACTCCTGACGCATGCAAGAGATTGTAGCCGTCAATGATGAGATTCATTGCCTGCTGCAGAAACGAACTGCATTCCTGTGTCGCACTTGCCCCCCGTGCACCCCAATGGCAGAAGTCTCTTCTCCGATGACAGATTCACGTCAGCCTGTACTTGACGCGGCCAGCCACGATCGTTGCAACTGCTCTACCCCGCAGCGTCCAGCGGTCGAACGGTGAGTTCACACTCTTGGAGCAAAAACTTTTGGCGTCTACCTGCCAGGAACGCTCCGGATCAATAAGCGTGATGTCGGCGACGCTCCCGGGCCGCAACGTGCCACGGTTGATCCCTAAAATCCGCGAGGGGAGCGTGCTCATCGCCTCGATGAGTCGTGGCCAGCTGATTCGGCCAGTCGCCACGAGTCGCGTGACAGAGAGCCCGACAGCTGTTTCTAGTCCAATGATGCCAAAAGGCGCACGGTCGAGTTCAAGCATCTTCTTTTCGGGTGAGTGCGGGGCGTGATCGGTAGCGATGCAGTCAATCGTGCCGTCTACAATGCCTGCGATAATCGCCTCGACATCAGCAGCCGTTCGCAATGGTGGACTCATCTTGTAATTCGAATCAAATCCTCGCAACGTTTCATCCGTGAGCGTGAAGTGATGCGGACAAGCCTCGGCAGTCACCCGCACCCCCCGAGCCTTGGCCATGCGCACCAGACCGACTCCGCCGGCCGTTGAGACGTGCATCACATGCAGGCGACCGCCGGTCGACTCGGCAAGCACCGTGTCGCGGCCAATCATCACATCCTCAGCTGCGGCTGGCATGCCCGCAAGCCCCAACATCAACGATACGAGCCCCTCGTTCATGACACCGCCACGGGATAGCTCTAGAACCTCCTCGTGTGCCAGAATCGGCTTGTCGAACATGCCGCAGTATTCAAGCGCACGGCGCATTAACTCTGCGTCGTATACAGGCGCGCCGTCATCGCTGAAGGCCACGGCGCCCGCCTCCACAAGCTGGCCGATGTCGGCAAGCTCTTTTCCTTCGCGATTGCGGCTCACGCAGCCAACCACAAAAACGTTGCACGTATCGGCCCGCATAGCCTTCTGATGAATGAACTCGACGGTGGCCTGCGTATCAATCGGTGGCTCGGTATTTGGAATGCAAGCAACGCTTGTGAACCCTCCGGCGAGCGCCGCACGCGTGCCCGTTTCAATCGTCTCATCCTCTTCGCGGCCTGGTTCGCGCAGGTGCACGTGCATGTCGACGAGGCCGGGTGCCACAATGAGGCCGGTGGCGTCGATCGTCTCGTCAGTGCCCGTTTCGGCAGGACCGATTGCCACCACAAGCCCATCTCGTACGAGCACGTCGTCGATGCGGTCAATGCCCTGGGATGGATCGACAACGCGTCCGTTGCGAAGAACGAGTGTTTGATGCATCAGGCCACCCTTCCTACTGAGGGCAGCCGGCTGCTCACGTCAACTCCTGCTGCGCGGCCTCGTGGGCCACACGTGAGCCACAGCACCCCCATGCGCACAGCCAGACCGTTGGTCACTTGATTGAGAATCAGCGACTGTGGGCAGTCGGCCACATCGGCTGTCACTTCAACGCCGCGGTTGATCGGCCCAGGGGCTAGGATCAGGAGATCCTTCTTAGCTCGCTTGAGGCGTTCTTTATTCATCGCATACAGGTGGGCGTACTCTCGCACCGATGGGAAGGGTCGCGTATTTTGTCGCTCAAACTGAATGCGAAGCAAGTTGAGCACATCGCAACGAGGCACAATCGCATCCAAGTTGTGTGATACCTCCACTCCGAGTTCACGCCAGCGTGGCGAGACGAGGGTGGGCGGGCCACAGAGAATGACTTTTGCTCCAAGTTTTACAAGCCCCCAGAGATTGGATCTGGCCGTGCGACTGTGGGCGATGTCACCCACAAGCCCCACCGTGATGCCCGTGAGGTTACCGAGTCGCTCACGGATTGAAAAAATATCGAGTAGACCCTGTGTGGGATGCTCGTGCGGGCCGTCGCCAGCGTTGATCACCCCAACATCCAACCGCTGAGCCAGCAAGTGGGGCGTACCTGGCGTGCTGTGCCGCACGACTACCGCATCGATCCCCATCGCTTCAAGGTTTTTTGCGGTATCAATGAACGACTCTCCCTTCGACAGGCTGCTCCCAGAAGCAGAGAAATCGATAACATCGGCCCCGAGTCGCCTCGCAGCCAGCGAAAAACTTGTTCGCGTGCGAGTGGAGTTTTCAAAAAATAAGTTGACGATTGTGCGACCCGCAAGAACCGAGAGTTTCTGCCGACACCCCCCCGTGGCCTCCTTAAAACGACTCGCCGTATCGAGGAGTAAGCGGATTTCTTCGGGTGAAAGTCGCTCCAGATCCAGCAGGTGCCGATGCGACCACCCGGGGGGCACCGTCTCAGGCTCAAAATGCGTGTGGGACATGAGGGAGAATGGAGGGTGCAAGGAATGAGGATCGAGGGAGAACCTATACGCCAGACCGCGAATCGACCCTAGGACCGCGATTCGCTGGGCCGATTCTAGCCAGCTTGCCAATCCTGCCGCAAAAATTCTGTCCTGCTTACCAATCGGAGCCCCAAACAGGCCATCTGCCCTTGCCGTGGAGTTTCAGTAATTCCTACTCTTCCGGCCTGTATCACGGCCCCGACAGACGCCTCCGCAGCCATTCAGCCCGCCCCCTATTGTCATTGGTAGCCATCCTTGGCCCCCACACTTGAGAACAACACCACCGATGGGCACCCCCAGAAGCAGCTTTTCAAACGCGACCAACGCTATCCCATGGCCGGTTCTCGGGTGGGGGACCATCGGGTGGGCACTGGCGTGTGTCAGTGTGTTAACGCAGTCGGGCTGTATGTCGGCGATTACAACTGCTGCGCTGCGAGAATCGCTTCGGGATACGGTGAGCCATGCGACAGATGGCAGCGAGTCTCCTGAAGATCGTGACGAGGAAGAGAATCCACCCGAAACCGCTGGACGAACCATCACAGATCGCCCATCACGATCATCGAATCATGAAACACGTGCGCACGCACAGGCCGCCACACCAACCCCCATTCCTCAGTCGTTAGACGCGGCCTTGAATCAGGCGATTGGTCGGCTTGCAGGTGTCGGTGGATTCGATTCGGCCGCACAGGCAACACTTGTGGCAACGCTCGAGAGCACCCAAGCGGAAGACTGGCCTTTTGTCATTGAGGCGTTTGCAACCTCGCTCGAAGCCAACCGCCCGCGAGCAGATCAGGCCATCGCGAAACCTGCGTACACAGCAGCAACGTTCACCACTGGTGCCATCGCATCAACACCGCTGAGATTCCCTGAACCCACCGAAACGCAGTTCGCTCAACTGGAGCCCTCGCTGGCTGGTTCTTCAAGCGAAAACAATGGACTTGAAATTGTGCAGGCCGCAAAGCCGGTACCCTCCCCTGAAGCTCAAGCCGAGTCCACTTCGTCAGCTACTGCTGCCAGCAGCCACCAACCGGACGTCGAACTCATCGCGGCAGAAGTCATCCCTGAAGGAGCTGTGACTCTACCGGAATATCACACAAAGCCGATCCTAACGGCACTCATCGAGCCGGCAATGCGACCATCGCTGGCCATACACAACCCATGCTTTGCGTCACGAGTGCGGGCTTGGGGTGTGGTCGATGCCTTTGAGCAGCACACATTTCAGCCGGGCCAAGAGTTGATTG
>CAIRDU010000293.1 GCA_903877395.1 uncultured Planctomycetaceae bacterium | reverse complement strand
GCATGTGGAATGCGTGGCTTTCTTGGAGATTTCATGAACGCACAAAACTCACAGACGGTTATATGGGCAACGCGGCGTTGGTCGAAGGAGTGTTGATTGGGAGTACCTGCTTGTCGGGCACAGCCAGCACCCGCACGTTCACAGTGAGTCCGAGGGCGGCGGTCGGGTCCCCAACAAATCCACCCACGACAGGGAACGCCTGTTCGGTCGAGCGTGCCACGCCAACCCAAATCAAGTGGTCACCGGCAACCAGCGAAACATCGTGCGCCCACTGGGCGATCAAGGGGGCTGGGTCGATCGTCAAAATCGCCTTATGAAGGCGTAAATCGTGGCTGTCCTGCGGTCGAGCCATGAGGCGATGCCGCGTGAGTTCCACCACCGGATGCCTATAAGTGTACTCGGTGGAATGGATAATCTGGACGTGTGGCATGGGGCGTTGCAGTGGGGTTTGTGGAGGGTAGGCTTCAGTATGCCATGAAGCCGAGAGGCTTCTTGCGGAACCGTTCAAAGCATCTGCTTCACAGCAGGCAACAGCAGGAGATAGTCATGCAAGAATTTCTAGTGGATATCTGCGTAGGGCTCATAGCCGGTTGGCTGGCTGGAATGTTGATGCAAGGGGGCGGGTACGGACTCGTTGGCGATATTATTGTGGGCGTCTTTGGGGCATTAATCGGCGGATTTCTTTTCCGATCTCTCGGAATCAATGAGTCGTTGGGCTTGAATGCGATGGGCGGAGGCTTGCCGAGCCGTATTGGTGTAGCCACGGTGGGTGCGGTTGCGTTGATTTTGGTTCTGAAGCTCATCAAACGCATCTGACGAGCTAGGCCGACCTGAAAACAAACGTTCAGCCGCCGAGGCTGCAACCAGATTTTTCTCGGCGAAGCAGCATCACCTACCGGAAGATGCCAGATTTTCAGCTCGCCGCATCCACCAGCCGGCGCCGGCAAATGTGGCGCCGCTGGAGATGAGATTGATGCCCACAAAGATCCCCAGCAGGATGCCCGCCTCAGCTGGTTTAGTCGTGAGCAGAATGCCTCCCAGTAGGCCCGTGACCATCCCGTCAAACAGTAGCCAGCCCCATGGAAAATCTTTTCGAATCGAGAAAGCTGCAGCCAGCTTTGCCGCCGACTCAAAGAGCAACACTAGTCCAAGAAAGACAACCATTGCATCGATGCCCGCTTTGGGTAGTACGAGCATGCCCGTGCCAGCCATGATTGACAGTGTGCCGCACAGCAGCGTGAGCCAGAAGCCTCGCCACGTAAGCGTGCCGGCTGTCATGGCCAATTGCGAGATGCCTGCTGCAATGAGCGTCACGCCGCAAAACACATCGATCACCGTTGACGCCGCCCACGGGGATGCCAGAGCCAGGCCGCCCAGCACCGCCAACACGCCGCCCAGCACGAGGCACCAGGTTGAAATGTGTCCGGCCATGTAAGCCACGTCCGGCTCGCTGTTGTGATTGCTGTCCAGAATCGGCATGGAAGTTGGTTCCTTGAAGGCAGAGTGAATCGTAGGGAGTGTACGCAGCCGTGGCAGCCGTCTGCAAACTGGGTTTAAGGTGGCAGTCAATGCGTTTGAATGCGGTCGATAACGGATTCAAAGGGCGGATTGACCGGGCTAGCGAGACGGTGATAGGGTCGAGTGATGGAATCCTCCCGACAATCGGCTGCGCAGAGTGATCCGCAGACCGACATGACGATTATTTCAACCCGTACGCCCGGTGGCGCAAGAGGTGCGTCCGCGGAGATCGGGCGGGCGCTGCAGGGCAAGAGCCTTGGACCCTATCAGCTGGAGGAGTTTGTAGGTGGCGGCGGCATGGGGGCTGTGTTTCGCGCGCTCGACACCACGCTTAACCGAATTGTGGCCGTGAAGGTGCTCTCCAGCCAGCAGTCGGCTGACGAAGAGATGCTCAAACGATTCAAGAACGAAGCGCAATCGGCAGCAAGGCTCGACCACGAAAATATCGGGCGAGTGTATGCCGTCGGCTCCGAAGACGGCTGGCACTTCATCGTGTTTGAGTTTATCGAAGGCACTAATCTGCGGGATGTTGTGACGCAGACTGGTGCATTTGATATGCCCCGCACGATCAACGTCACGATCCAGATTGCCGATGCGTTGCAGCACGCCTGCGATCGCGATGTTGTGCACCGAGACATCAAGCCATCGAACATCATCATCACCCCCGCCGGCCGCGCCCGCTTGGTGGATATGGGGCTGGCTCGGCTGCATCAGGTGGGAGGCGATGAGGAGCTCACCGTCAGCGGCATGACGCTCGGCACGTTCGACTACATCTCGCCAGAGCAGGCTCGCGATTCCCGCTCAGCCGATGTGCGTAGCGATCTCTACTCGCTGGGCTGCACCGTTTTTTACATGCTCGTTGGGAGGGCTCCGTTTGCTAATGGAACGATGGTGCAAAAACTTCTTCAGCACCAGCAAGACCCGCCGCCGGCCATCGCTCTGTTGCGACCAGATGTGCCACATGAGTTTGCGATTGTGTTGAGTCATTTGATGGAAAAAGATCCAGCGAACCGGTATCAAAGCCCACGCGAGTTGGTGGTCGATCTGGTTGCCGTCGCCGAACAACAGGGCATCGATATCACCGCATCGCGGCCGTCCATGGCCGCTGGGATCGAGACGGTCGCGGAGGGAAAGGATTCGAGGATGCCGTGGCTCGTGCCGATCATAGGTTTGGCGGTCGTGGTGGGCACGCTGTGGTGGCTATCGGCTCGGCCTCGCTGGAATCAGTCTTCCGGGCTCGAAAGCCAACGTACAAGCGGCATCGCTCCTCGATCGCTTGACGCGAGTTCCGTTGAAGTCCAGAGCGATCGCCTGCCATGGAGGGTCGTGGATGTGCCGGCTGCGGCGGAGGAAGTCGCTACGCTCGGAGCAGCACTTCAGCGGGCTGTGGATGGAGACGTGATTGAACTGGCCTATGACTCTGTTCACGACGAAGCCCCAGTGGTGATCGATGGCAAGCACATTACGCTACGGGCGGCGGAGGGCTTAAAGCCAGCCATCCGTTTTGTGCCACTCACAGGCACCCCATCCATGGCAGTCGCTGCCCCTAGGTTCATTTCGCCGAATACGGTTTCGCAGGAGGCTCCATTCTCCAAAAATGTTTCCGAGAGGAGCGTGGCTCAGGCGGGCCAGCGACAAGTGGCAGCCTGCGCGATCGTATCGGGGTCGCTTTCGATTCAAAATATTCGAGTTGTTCTTGGTATTCCACCCGGCCAGCAGGATGACGGCCCCGTCCTTTTTTCGTTGAGCGGCGCGGCGTCACTGGCCTGCGAGAATGTGTCTTTGGAATTGCCCAGCGATGAGGAAGGTTCCGCTGGAAGCGACAGACGCTTAGCATTCGCACCCGCCACCTGCGTGCAGGTGATTGCCGACGGCAGTCGGGACATTCTGACCCCAGCGATTGAATCAGGAACTGTTGGGTCAGAAACAGATCGATCAGGAGCGGTGCGACCAAGAACGGTTACGCGAGGAGCGGCTCGGACAGAAATGGGCCGGTGTGAAGTGCGAATGACTCAATCGAGCATGGTGGGCGACGGCATTTTCCTGGATGCCTCTGACGGCGGGCAGGTGGATGTGATCTGGTCAGGCGGTACATGCATTACTACGCGGCGGTTTTTGCTGGCAGAGGGGCGACCGCGGACTGCCAGCGGAGGCACTCAGATACGTCTGACCCTGAGTCATGCGATCTTCGCCAGCCGAGCCGGCTTTGCGTGCCTGTTGGATTCGCCAGCATTGCCGTTGGTATCACAGTTGCAAGTTCATGCAGACACGTGTCGATTTGTGACCCCGGAGGGAAGCCCGTTGCTTGAACAATCTGGCATCGAGGAGCCAGATGTTTACCGAGCTGCTATCGAGTGGGTTGACGTGAGCAGCCGCTACGAAGGCAGCCGTGTATTCCGTCAGATTGACGGTTCGGCCGAACGGGTCGAATTGGATTTCGCGGCTTCCCCCCAGCCCCTTGTGCATACATCTCGAATCATGCCCCCCATCAAGGATTGGTGAGGGAATCGGGAGTCCAACGGCATGGCAAAAATCCTGCAACCGAACGATTTCTTGACAGGACAGGCGTCCAAAAGGTCTAGTAGGGATTGGAGCATTTCAACAGCTCTGCACGGGATTGAGCAATGCGAGCGTGGTTTCAGCAGAGCGTTTGGAAGATGGCTCTGAAAGTCTTGTGCGGAATAACCCTGGAGTTCATCGATGTTTCGACTTCGCAGTTTCGCGTGTGTGGCGGGAGTGATCGTGGCAGTTGTGGTCGGTGGCTCATCCCGGCCGGCCTTTGCAATCAAGCAATTTTTTGACGAGTTTAAGGCGATGTATGTGAAGCCAGACAGTAGCGATGGCAACGAAAAAGCGCTGGCCGCCGAAGTCGAAACGGCCAAGTGCAATGTGTGCCACGTGGGCAAAAACAAAAAGGAACGCAACTCCTACGGCCATGCTCTAGCAGAACTGCTGGACAAAAAGGAAGACGCTAAAAACATCGCCAAAATCAAGGAGTCCTTGGAGAAGGTTGCCTCGCTTCCAAGTGATCCCAAGAAAGCCGACTCGGCTACGTTTGGCGATCGAATCAAGGAAGGTAAGCTGCCTGCGGTTGCAGCGGAGTAGCCTTTAGTTTTCCACAACTTCCAAGACAATCTCATCAAGTGATGGGCAGTCGGCGATGACGGAGGCCACGTGCCCCGGCGCGAAGATTCTCACTCGCTTGACGAGATTGTCGAACTGTTCGTGGGCGAGGCTCCGCACCACAGGCGAAAGCTCCGCCAGCGATCTCCAAGCCAGCGGAGTTGCGGCGGAATTGCGGCCGGGCCGCTGGCAGACTTGCAAGTTGAATTCCATCTCGCGTTCAGCTGGTGGGGCATCGATCAAGAGCGTTTCAGCGGCCACTCTGGTGCCCAGTTGCTTTGAGAGTCGCTCGGCGAGACGTTGTGACACGGCCATCGTGTCGGCATAAGACCGCCCAGCCAAGGCCCGGTGGATGTTGGGATGATGCAGGGCATCGAACGTGGCGGCCCGCTTGAAGAGCTGGCGTTTGGGGCCAAAGAGGCCATCCACGTGCGTTGCGGCGGCAGTCCCGGCAGCGACGGCCGTAAGCCACTCGATGCATTGACGATCATCCTGCCGTGTGAGGAGTGTGGGCTCGATGCGATCTTGAACGATCCACACGGCCCGTTGGAGCATGGCAGTCGCCGATCGCACGGCGTGATGCCAGTACACCTCGCTAAACATCACGTACCGGGCCACCACGAGCAGTTCGGCGGCCGTGCGTCCTTTGTCGGTAATGGCAAGCGATCTGCCGGATCCGTCGAGACAGAGGCTGGAGAGGAGTCTGGCCTGATCGAAGTGCCTTCCGTAGGGCACGCCTGCATGCAGGCTATCTCGGGACAGATAGTCCATCTTGTCGACATCGATTGGGCCGGAGAGTAGAGAGTGGAGCATGCGACCGGCAGGGTCGCTGGCTGTGCCTGTGATCAGGCTGGCAACACGAGACGGATCGAGACCCCACTGTTGCTTCAGAATCGCGGCTGGACCGCCGTGAGCCAGCAGATCCAGCACGAGAGATTCGTGCTTTGGGATGTGGGGCAACCGCATGTCTTCAATGGGATGGCAGAAAGCCCAGTGGCCGATATCGTGAACCAGCGCCGCCACCACCAGAGCCGACGCATCGGCCTCGCTGATGGCTGCAGAAAAGCGGTCGTCGTGCCGCAATCGCCCTAGGAATTCGAGTGCCAGCCGATAGACGCCCAACGAATGTTCAAGCCGCGTGTGGACCGCGCCGGGATAGACAAGCGCAACCAGCCCGAGTTGGCTGATTCGACCCAAGCGATGCATTTCGGCGGTATCGATCAGCGCTCTTACGCGGGGCGTGAGAGGCACGGTCACGTCTGGCGGAATGCGCAATCCCTCAGCACCGGCCTCAAGGGCAACCAGTTCGGGAAGCGAGTCGAACGGCATGGGCAGCCTCCAGCAGACGGGTACGTTGTGGGTTAGACGGGTGGAAAGCCAGCCAGCCAGCGGAGCAGGGCCGTGACGATGACATAGAGCGAGTAATGCGCCACGCCGGCACTCCAGTCGAGGTCGAGTGTGGCCAGCGCGGCGAGTGCCCCGGCGCCAAAGAAGAGCGGCGCAATATAGACCCACTGCCACATCTCTGCAGTCATGTCTGGCGGCAGTAAACTTTTCACACCCCACAGGATCGCATAGACCGCAGCACAGATCGTAAGTCTTACCAGCAGACTGCGGCCTCTGTAGGGCTCGAGTTCCTTCTCCCGCATCAGTTCATACCCCAGTCGCACGCAGGGCAGGGAGAGCCCAACCGCACCAGTTGCTAGGAGCCAGATGGGCAAGTGGCCTGGGCCCCATGCCAGGCGAGAGAGGCCTGTTGCAAGAACAGTTGCCAAGGCACCGGCCACGCTGGCGATCACCACGGACTGAGAGATTGGTTTCTCGACCCGGCGGATGGGGGCCGTTGGCATCCGGCCCGTGCCGGTGGACGAAGTGACCGGGGCGTCCGGTTCGTGGATCGTAACCTTTTTAACAGGGGTCGCCGGGATCGTGATCGGCTGCTTGCACTTGGGGCAGGGGCCCGTTCGCCCCGCGTACTGGTCGCTGACAGAAAAGCGGGCCTTGCAACTACTACAGACAACTTGAATAGGCATTGGTGCCACCCGAAAAATCATCACAAACGGAACGAGTCGGCCCCAGCAAAAGGCCACTTGAAGGGGGTTGGATCGACCACCCTGCAGGCTGTGCGGAGATGGGCAGTGTCAGAGGTCAGACGCCTGCCGTCAAGGTGGTCGTCTACAAGCTAGACTTGAACTGAATCTGGTCATGATCGTAGATCTGGGACGATGGTCGGGGTCGCTGGCGGCCCCACATAAGGTTTAGCGTTGAGTCGAGAAACAGATGGCTGACCAAAAAAAGAAACTTGTGTCGCCCCAAGAGCCCGCTGGCTCCGTGCCGGTTCCCATAGCCACAGGAGGGTCTCCCTCTGCGTCAGCAAGCGATAAGATTGGTTTTTATTGCCCGAACGGCCATCGCGTTTCAGCACCTGCAAAATTGGCCGGCAAAGATGGGAAGTGTTCCAAATGCAACGAAAGCTTCGTGGTTCCAAGGGTCAGCGAGCCAATGCGGTCCAGTGGAGATTCAAAGTCTCTCCAGCAGTCTCTCCAGCAGTCAGCCCAGCCGCCAGCCCTGCAGTCAGCCGAGTTCAAATTTTTAAAAGAAGACCTCACGCAGGGGGCCGTGGATCCAGAGGTCTTTCCGAATGATTTTCTGACACAGACAGAACCTCCCTCGGCAAAATCGGTCGAAGAAAGCAGTGCGCACGTTACAACGCTTGCATCGACCCAGCCAGAAGCTTTTGTTGAGGTGATCAGTAATCCCACAGCGCTTCTCCTAGCTCGCCTGTGGGATGAGCGGGAGCACGGAGGCGTCGTAGAAATTCATTTAACCGGTGGCAGCGTGATTGCGCCGGAGGGTTTCGACGAACAGTGGTCGCGAGGCACGCACGGGCTGTTTGCGAATCGGACAGCTGACGATAAGGTAACGCTGACAGCGGTGGCGTGGGACTCCGTTCAAAAGATCATCGTGCGGCAAGTAGAAGGCTTGCCCGATGGCATGTTCCCAGGCATGGATCCCCAGGACGAACCGCCCGTGGAAAAAGCCACCACCGATTAAGGCCACTGGCCAGCCCAGCGGCCCTGGTCGCGCATTCGGTCGTCGCGGCAAACCAGAGCGGGCGATACACGGAAACCGAACGCGATCTAGTCGTCCTCGTTGATATCCCCTTCGGTGATCATCACAAAACCCTTGCTGGCGAGCGTCTCGAGACCCATGTCGGTGTTGTCCACCATCAGGGCCACGGCCGGCCGACCGCGGGGACGCACGAGGATTGGATAGGCTTGAATAATATTGACCTCTGCCTGCAGCAGCGCGGTACATATCCGCAGCAACGGCTGCTGGGTATCGGGCAACTCCACACCGATCAGATCGCTTTCGATGACGGTCAGGCCGGCACGTTCCAGAATCTCCCGCCCCTGCTCGGGATGGCTCAGGAGAAATCGTATAAAGGCGCACTCCCCGGAGTCGTTGATTGATAGCGCGACGATTCGCACTGGCGATCCATCGAATCGACGCACCACTTCGAGCAACTGGCCGACTCTGTTTTCGAGAAAGACAGTAAATTGCCGAAGGGTGGGCCAATTCCTCCCACGCGCCGTGGCAAAACCGATTTCAGCGCCCTGGCCCCCGTTGCCTGTGCTCACGTCAGAAAGCTCCGTTAGGGAATTGCAAAATCACACAGGTTGGGCGTGGCTGATGGCTTCGCGGTACACGCCCTAGAACACGCAGGACTCCCGCAATCGTACTCTCCAGAATAGAGTCTCTGGCTGGGCATTGGTCAACGGAACCCCGGGCTGAGGCCCTCCGCCCACCACATATAGCGAGAATCCCAAACCATCATGACGCTTCCATTTCACGAGACTCAGATCCGGGTGCGGTATCAGGAAACAGACGGTCAGCGGCGGGTTCACCACGCCAATTATCTGACGTACTTTGAGGTCGGACGCACAGAGATGCTCAGGGCCCGGGGGGCGACCTACCGCGAGTTTGAAGACGCAGGGCTTTTTCTGGTGGTGTCGGACGCCTCCTGCAAATACCGTGCGCCAGCAGAGTACGACGATTTACTTCTGCTGCGCACGCGAGTTGAGAAGGTGGGGCCAGCAAGCATTGAGCATGCCTACGAGGTGATCCGCGGCACGATGATCATTGCCACGGGATCAACGACCGTCGTTTGCGTCGATCAAAGTGGAAAGGTGCAGCGGTTGCCCGAGTGGCTTCTGAGTTAACTTTTTCAACCGGATGGGCAACTCAATGGTGGTCCAACAGGCCGTCACTCCACCAGTGGTACAAATACAAACCGCTGTTCTCCACACTGAAATTGCGAGGTTGCCGTCATCTTCACGGGGGCCTCGATTTTCACCCACAGGCCGTTGAGTCCACGATTCACGATTTTCCAACCGCGATCTGTATGTCGCAGCTCCGCGTGCACTGGGCTCACGAACGGATCGTCGATCATCACATGGCAGTCGCCACCAATCCGTCCTAGCGTGATGGCAGTCGTGGCCGGGCATTGATAGCGGTAGCCCTCACCGTGAGCCAGCACCTCCACCAGCCACACGGCTTCTGGGTCGGTGCTGTCAAAACGCAGACGCGTGCTACCGATCTGAAATTGCAAACCGTTTTTGAGCCGGGCCGCTGTGACTCTCACGCATGTACCTCTCGCACTGCCTAGATCGGCGAGTTGCCAACCGCCAGCGGAGAGGCGATCAATCTTGGCATGGCGGGTTGACATTGAAATATCGTGCGGAACAACAAGATCGCCTTCGCTGCGGCCGATCACGAATGTGTCGCCACGTATGCGGACGGTTTCCCCATCTTCGTGGCCATCGTCCACGATTTGCAGAAGTGCCATCGGCCGGCGGAGCGTGGGGCGAAATGCTGGAGTATCGGGATGTGCTGCTGCGTTGGCCGCTGTGCTGTTGGTTACGGTGTCTCGTGCAACGAAATGCTCCGTTGGTGGCTCGCCGTTGCCGGACTGTCGTAGCAGTTGCGCCCAGTCATCGAACGACTCAAACGCCGTGCCTTCAGAATGCTGACCTTGATCAGTGATATGGTCTGGCGTGTTCATGAGAGAGTGGTTCCGGAGAAATGCTGTGGGCAATTGCGGCGTGCACCAAGACGTTCGCCGACGAACAGACCACGCATTGAAAGCCCCG